>CAKRHL010000052.1 GCA_934338765.1 uncultured Lachnospiraceae bacterium
GAGCATATGAGCCTGCGGCTGAGGAAAATATTGCCGACAATGGGGCTGACAGCACAGCTTTTTCCAATAACAACAAGGGGACTGATACCCGGAGTGCTTCCGATGGTTTTCTGGCTGTCAATCCGGCCGGCTCTAATTTAAAGGGATATGCCTCCACCGTGAGCGATTACACCGGCAAGACTTACACCCACGCCTCTGACCATGATGGGATGAATATTTACAATGGAATTGATGTCTCCTATCATCAGGGCACCATAGACTGGAGCAGTGTTAAAGATGCCGGTATTGATTTTGCAATCCTGCGTCTTGGATACAGAGGTTACTCCAACGGATCCCTTGTAACGGACTCCAAATTCACATCTTACATGCAGGCTGCCATTTCCGCAGGAATGCCTCTCGGTGTTTATTTCTGGACAGAAGCGATCAATGTCGATGAGGCGGTTCAGGAAGCACAGTACGTTATTGATAAGCTGGCTCCTTACAAGGCCTCCATTACCATGCCTGTAGTCATCGACTGGGAGCTTAACAGCAACAGCCGCCACGGAGGACTGTCCAAGGAGACCAATACCGCTATCTGTACTGCATTCTGTGATCTGGTCAAGCAGAGCGGTTATACCCCTATGGTCTACGCCAATATCAGTGACCTGAATAACAATCTCGACGGGGAGGGGCTGAGTCAGAAGTACGAGATCTGGGTAGCCAGATATAATAATATCGTAAATAATTCCACTGCCAGCTATTACGGAAACTACTCTATGTGGCAATATTCCAGCAGTGGATCTGTCAGCGGGATCTCTACAAAGGTGGATATGAATTTCTGGTATACTATGGGAAGCCCTTCTTCCCCTGTATTTTCCCATGGTTCCACACAGGCAGCTATCGCAACTGCTACACCTGTTCCGGACGATATCGACAGCCTGGATGACGTGGAAAATATTTCCGCCAAATCCTACTCCAAAAAACTGGTTCTCTCCTGGGACGAGGTGGAGGATGCTGACGGATACCAGATCTACCGCAAGAACTACTACAACGGCGGCTACAAAAAGGTAAAGCAGATCACCGGTGGTGACACCACAACCTGGACCAACAGCGGTCTCTCCAAAAACCATGAGTATTATTACAAGGTACGTGCCTTCCACAAAAACTCCGATGGAACCGTTTACTCCGAGTACACCCTGCTCACTGCCGCTACAAAAGCCTCCAGCCAGTGTGGCATCACCCAAAAAAGCTTTGTACTGTATAAAAAACCTGCGAAAACCGCTGCAAAACTAATGACTGTGAAAAGGGGAATGCCTTTGGAATACGTGGGCGTAACATACCGTAAGAATGGCAGCAGATTCCACCACTTCCGCTATCACGTCTCCTCCAGAGTTTATGATGGTTACAGCCGTACGAAATCCGGTCTGACCTACTACACACAGGGAATTACCACAGCGAAGCTGAATCTTCGTAAAACCGCCGGCACCTCCGGCAAGCTGATCACAAGTCTTCCAAAAAATACTGCCGTCCCTCTGCTGGGAACAAAAAAAGTGAGCGGTACCACCTGGTATAAAGTTTCATTCTCCATCAAAAAGAATACCGTACTCACGGGATATGTAGCGGGCAATTATATAAAGAAATAAAGGTTGCTGCTATGTTACATGTATAAATTAAGCGTCTGTAAAAAAGAAACATTGGGCTGTTACCGTAACGATTTTTAAATCGCCGCGGCAACAGCCCAATATATTTGACAGCCCTTTTATAATGCTCACAGGATTATTTATTTCTCTTTGTAATCGTACTCATACACAGTCACAGAAAGTGGCGGCAATGTCATCTGTATTGAATACTCTCTGCCGTCACAGGATTCCTGCTTGGCAGTAAGTATTTTGGGATTAACAATACCGGTTCCTCCGAATCTCTCTTCATCGGAAGATAAAATTTCCTTGTAGGTACCCGGACACGGTACACCAAACAGCATATTCTCTCTGGTTACCGGAGTAAAATTGCATAGGAACATAAGCTGTTTTTTGGCCGTGGAACCGCGACGTACGAAGGTTACCACACTCATATCTGCATTTTCACAGCTGATCCACTCAAAACCGATCGGATCACAGTCATTGGCATAAAGAGCATCATACTCCTGATATAATTTATTTAATGCCTTTACGTAGTCCTGCATCTGGTGATTTCTCTCCTCCCCCAGCAGATCCCAGTCAAGGCTCCTTGCCTCACTCCACTCACGGAACTGCGCAAACTCCTGTCCCATGAAAAGCAGCTTTTTGCCCGGATGACCATACATAAAGCCATATGCGGTACGCAGATTTGCAAACTTGGCATCCGGCTCTCCCGGCATCTTATTGATCATGGAGCCCTTGCCATGCACTACCTCATCGTGGGAAAGCACCTGGATAAAATTCTCACTGTATGCATACTGCAGACTAAAGGTCAGGCGTCCATGATTCGGTCCACGAAACAACGGATCCATATGCATATATTCTAAGAAATCATTCATCCAGCCCATGTTCCACTTAAACAGGAATCCTAAGCCCCCCATCTGTGCCGGCGATGTCACTCCGGCCCATGCGGTAGACTCCTCGGCAATGATCATGGTTCCCGGCTCTTCCTTTTCAAACACTTGATTCATATGCTGGAACAGATGGATCGCATCAAAGTTTTCATTGCCGCCCTTCTCATTTGGCAGCCATTCACCATCATTCTTGCCATAATCCAGATAAAGCATAGATGCTACAGCATCCACACGAAGTCCGTCCACATGGAACTTTTTAAGCCAGAACAGTCCGTTAGCAAGCAGGAAATTCTCAACTTCCTTTTTCTTGTAGTTAAAGATCAGTGTCCCCCAATGCGGATGCTCTCCGCGGCGTTTGTCCGGATGCTCATAAAGTGCCTGTCCGTCAAACTGTGCCAGACCATGAGCATCTTTCGGAAAATGTGCCGGTACCCAGTCCAGGATCACACTGATCCCCTGGCTATGCATGTAATCCACAAAATACATAAAATCCTCTGGCGATCCATAACGGCGTGTCGGCGCATAATAGCCCGTCACCTGATATCCCCAGGAACCGTCAAACGGATGCTCCGCAATTCCCATCAGTTCCACATGGGTATAGCCCATTTCCTTCACATAAGCTGCAAGCTCCACGGCAAGCTCTCTATAATTATAAAATCCGTCCTCGGTACCATCATCCTTCTTGCGCCAGGAACCCGGATGTACCTCATAAATTGCCATCGGCTCCTTACGCCGGCTGTCTCTCGTCTCCTTGCGCCGGCTGGTCATCCACTTCCGGTCCGTCCAGCGGAAGCCTCTGAGGTCCGCTACAACGGAAGCATTGTCCGGTCGCATCTCTGAACAGTTTGCATATGGATCCGCCTTCATCAAGATCTCGTCCGTCCGGGTCAGGATCTGATATTTATAGACGGCCCATGGCTCTACTCCCGGAATAAAAAGTTCATAAACACCGGATACCTCCAGCGTCCGCATTGGATGAAGCCTGCCATCCCACATATTGAAATTGCCCACAACACTGACAGCTCTGGCATGCGGTGCCCATACTGCAAAATATGTACCTTTGACTCCGTTTATCTCCATTGGATGTGCTCCCAGCTTGTCAAAGATCTGATAATGCTTTCCCTCAGCAAAAAGATAAAGATCCAGACTGGATATCTGTGGTGCAAAACAATATGGATCTGCTGTCACGACCACATCATCCTCACCATACTTGATATTTAACAGATACGGTGCTTTTAATTTCTTGCGGGTCTCCACATACTTTCCGAAGAAACCGCTTCCCGGCTCAACCTCCTCCAGCTCGGTCGGGTGATTTCCACGCATATCCGTCACAGTAACAGACTGTGCCTCCGGACGGTACACGGTAAAGATCTGCCCCTTTCCAAAATCATGTAAACCCAAAATATTATGAGGGGCATTATGTCTGCCCTCCAGTAATTCATCATACTCCACCCAATTGATCCACTGATCTAACTTCTCCTGCATAGTCTCCTCCAATCATTCTATCTGCAAGCATAACAGGCCTGATGTGACCGCCATGCTTGAACCCCATTCCGACTCTTCTGCCACAGCACTCCCGGCCGACGATACATTTCGCAGTGCGAAAAAATCAATAAATAACGAAAACCTCCTACACAACTGCATAGAAGGTTCAAAAAAGCTTGTGTTATTATTATAATTGATTGACAGAAATTCGTCAATGAATAAGGCAGAGTTCCTTACCGGAAACCCTGCCTCATTCGTTGCAAATTTATATCATCTGTTTAAGGAAGAAACCTTATTTTGTAAACTTTGTGCCATCTGCATTGTATGCACCGTCACAAATCTCAATCTTTACATAAGAGCATCCTGTATAGGTGTTGGTTGTGAGCCACAGCCAAGGATAATCGGTCAGATTGTCCTTATCCAGCTTGACATATTTGCCAACCCAGATCTGATTGGTGTTCTGATCGTAATCTACATCAAATTTCGCTGCACTGTCTTCCTCTTCCATATATCCAACCTGCAGATCTGCGCCCTTACTTGCCTCATTGTCTGCCGGATATACACGGACACAAGGCTCTTCAATCTTGCTCCAGTCAGTCTTCAGATGAATATTCCAGTATTCCTTATTGATGATTGCCTGCAGATCCTCTGTCGGATTGCCGTCGGCATCCGTAATGCTTGTGGTATACCCAATACCATGGTAGGTTGGATGGAATACATCGCCTCTCTCCTGTTTAATGATCTCAGCCTCAGGATCACCGGTATGACGCATGAACTCGCCTTCCCATGTGTAAAGCACCTTTGGATTCTTATTCTCAACTTCTGGTACAACAGAAATACCTGTATTTACCAGTTTAGCATTCTTTGGAAGCTCCGGAACGGTATTACCGGTCATCTCTGCGAAAAGCTCTCCAACATCGCCATATGCAAAATATCCTCTCTTACGCTCATAGTAATGACCTTCATCCCAAAGTACCGGGCAGTATCCGCTGTCCAGACACTGCGTGAAAAGCTCTTTCATGAAATCGATCACATTGTCCTTGTATCCCTTAACACATCCACACTCGCCGATGATCACTCCATATCCCTGATCGGTGAATTTCTTCAGGCGTGCCAGAGACTCTGTCATGTACTTGCGATCTTCCTCGGTTCCCCATGTATCACGGTATCCCCAAGATGTTGTTGATGTTGCGGAGATACAGTAGTCGGTAGGGTCATAATAGTGTACAGATACACTCAGCTTATTATTTCCGTTTTCTTCGGTATCCTTTGGCATAATATAACGATCATCCATCGTACCATCTGTCTTATAATAATCGCTGGCATATCCACCGATCACGCAGGACTCATTTCCCGTTCCAGGAATCAGAAGATGACGATATGCGTTATTGCCGCCTGTGCTTCTGACAATGTCAACAAATTTCTGATTGATCTGATTTACCATTTTGTAAATATCATTAGCATCCTGACCAAGCTTACCGGTCTGGTTTGACTGACCTTTCTCCGGATGGTTGTAATCATCGTTTAGACGACCACTGAGCTCCTCATTGGCACCCTCAAAGATCAGGTGATCAGAATACTCTTTGTAACGGTTTGCGATCTGTGTCCAGAATGCTGTGTATTTCTTCCATGCTTCATCACGGATCGGTGTTTCTTTGGCATCATATTCCTCCGCACCAAACATTCCCCACCATCCACCGTCCCAATGGATGTTGATGATCACGTACATTTCATCGTTTAATGCATAATTGATCACTTTCTCAACACGGTTAAACAGTTCCTCGCTGATCGTGTAGTTTCCGTCTGTGGACATAAAGTTGGACCATGCTACCGGTACACGGACTGTCTTGATCCCGTATGCCTTTAATCCGTCAAATGTCTTCTGGGTTGCTGCCGGGTTACCGGCACTTGTCTCACATTCCTTAACTGTCTTCCAGTTACCCATGCAGTTGGACTGCTCCATCTGGTTTCCAAGATTCCAGCCAAGTCCCATTGCAGGCATAAGATCCTGGGAAGAAAGCTCTTTTCTCATCAGGCCGTTATCCTTTGTGGTAATGCCGTTTGCTGACTTGTGCTCCTCACCAACATTGGACATTTTCAGAAGCTCTTCCTTATTTGCCGGAGCTGCTGACTCTGTTGCCGGAGCAGTTGTCTGTGGTGCAGACGCTGATGCCTGTGGTGCAGGTGTGGTAACGGCTGCGTTGGTTGTTGGAGCGGCTGCCGGAGCCTTCGTAGATGTAGAAGCGGCTGCCTTTGCAGTTACCTTCACCTTTGCGGTTAATTTCTTTGTTTTATTTTTTCCTTTTTCTTTGTAAGCCACTTTACAAGTGATTTTTGCAGATCCTTTCTTTACAGCCTTTACTTTACCGTTCTTTACGGTTGCCACCTTCTTGTTGCTGGTGGACCATTTCAGTTTTGCCTTTGCCGGCTTGTTCTTTACGGTTAATTTTTTGGACTGACCTACTTTTAAGGTAAGAGAAGTTTTATTGAATGCAATCTTCTTTGCCTTTGCTGCTTTCGCAGCAGATGCCAGTGTCGTCATGCCATTCATGGATAAAACCAGAGCAGACGCCAGCACCAGTGCTGTCAGCCGGTTGAAACTTTTACGCTTCATAATCATTTCCTCCTTTTTCTACGTGCATCTATGTATTCTCTCTTTCATGAAATTATGTTACAATGGATAAGAACACAATTCTATCAATTTTGTAACGATATTTATAACTTTTGTATCTTTTTGTGGAGGATTTTTACAAATGATCGATATAGAAATTATGCAGGATGCTTCCGAGATCATCCATTATGATTCCCCGGAGATATCCTATGCCGTCCAAGAACGTTTCCTCTCAAACTACACAGATATGCGGGCTCTCTGCCATTGGCATGATGATATAGAGCTTTTGTATATCTTTGATGGTGAGATGAACTACGATGTCAACGGGCATCATTATCTTCTCAAAAAGGGGGATACGATTTTTATAAATTCCCGTCAGCTGCACTACGGCTACGATCAGAAAAAGCAGGAGTGTGAATTTCTCGTTGTCCTGATCCATCCGGAGCTTTTGAAAGCAAGCAATTATATGTATCGCCGGTATGTCCTGCCTATCTTAAATTACGCCACCGATCATGTGATCATCGGGAAACATTCCAACTATAGTCCTAAGCTGGCACAGATTTTTGAGGACATCCGTCTCTGCCGCAGGCAGGAAAAAAGCTGTCATGAATTTCAGCTGATGGGATATTTTTATGAAATATGGAGTATGATCTACGAAAATTGTAATATCAAAGAAAATGTTATATCCGATCGGGATAATCCGGACATCCAGATACAGAAGCAGATGGTTTCTTATATCTATCAACATTATCAGGAGCATATCACTCTGGAGGATATTGCTGCTGCAGGAACGGTGAGCCGGAGCAAATGCTGCAAGATCTTTCAGAAATATCTGTCCCAGTCTCCGATCTCCTTTTTGAATGATTACCGTATGGAGATCAGCTGTAACCTTCTGACCGATACCTCCTTCAGCATTACCCAGATCGCAACCTCCTGCGGCTTCAATCATTTAAGCTACTATTCCAAAATGTTTCTACAGCGATACGGCTGCACGCCAAACGCCTATCGCAAAATGCATAAAACTGCATGATCTCAAAAAGGTCCGATCCCGGCGAAACCGTCAGGATCGGACCTCTTCTATATTATATGGAAAAATCTTTATCTTTCTACGAAAAGCTACATATTTGCAACCATTTCAGATACTGCCTTTGCCATTGCCTCAGACTTGGCATCAGCATCCTCCAGAGAAGTCCCTACCACACCATAGTAGAACTTAACCTTTGGCTCTGTACCGGATGGACGTACACACATCCATACATTGTCTGTCATATCGAAATAAAGCACATTTGACTTCGGAAGTCCTGTCGGCTTTGTCTCACCTGTCGCAATGTCTGTAACGATATCCTTCTGATAATCACGGAAGGAAGTTACCTTATGGCCACAGAACTCTTTCGGCGGATTCTCACGGAGTGTTGTCATGATCTCCTGGATCTTGGCAAGACCTTCGATACCCTTCATGGTCACTGACTGAACGCCATCTTTATAATATCCGACTCTCTCATACAATGCCAGCATTGCATCCCACAGAGTCATGTTCTTTGTCTTGTAATATGCTGCTGCCTCGCAGAGTGCCATAGTTGCCACGATTGCATCCTTATCACGGGCATGAGTACCGATCAGACATCCGTAGCTCTCCTCAAAACCAAACAGGTATGTTCCCTTTCCTGTGGTCTCGAAGTTCAGGATCTGCTGTCCGATATACTTAAATCCGGTCAGCACCTCGATCAGATCCACGCCGTAATCCTTTGCAATAGCATCAGCAAGGTTAGAGGTAACGATAGTCTTGATCAGCTTTCCATCGGCAGGAAGTCCCTCTGTCTCTTTTCTCTGGGAAATCTCATAATCCGCCAACAGACATCCTGACATATTACCGGTAAGCGTAATGTACTCACCGCTCTTGGTATCCTTCACATATACGCCGAGACGGTCGGCATCCGGATCTGTTGCAAGAACAAGATCGGCATCCTTCTCTTTGGCAAGCTTGAGGGCCAGCTCAAATGCCTCTGCTGCCTCCGGGTTTGGATAGCTGACTGTCGGGAAGTCTCCGTCCGGAAGCTCCTGCTCCGGTACGACATATACGTTCTCGAAACCGATCTCCTTCAGCACTCTTCTGGCCGGAATATTACCGGTTCCGTGAAGCGGTGTATAGACGATCTTGAGATCCTTGCCCACTTCCTTAATGCTGTCCCAATGAATGACCTGCTTCTTGAGTTCTTCAATATATTTGTCATCAATTGCTGCGCCAATATTCTCATAGAGATCCTTTGCGACAGCATCTGCCTTATCCATAGTCTTGACTGTGTTCCAGTCGGTTACTGCCTTTACCTCATCCATAATACCGGTATCATGTGGTGGTGTGATCTGCGCACCGTCCTCCCAATATACCTTGTATCCATTGTACTCCGGCGGATTGTGGCTCGCTGTTACGTTGATACCTGCCACACAGCCCAGCTCTCTGACGGCAAAGGAAAGCTCCGGTGTCGGACGAAGGGATTCAAATACATATGCCTTGATGCCATTAGCCGCCAGACAAAGTGCTGCCTCATCAGCAAACTCCGGTGACATATGACGGGAATCAAAAGCAATGGCTACGCCCTGAGAAGCCTTACCCGCTTTGTTGATATAATTTGCAAGCCCCTGTGTCGCCTTACGAACCGTGTAAATATTCATACGGTTGGTACCGGCACCAATGATCCCTCGCAAACCAGCGGTTCCAAATTCAAGATCCATGTAAAAACGTTCTTTGATCTCATTGTCATTATCTGCAATGTCCTGCAGCTCCTTCTTGGTGTCCTCATCAAAGTAAGGATTGCTCAGCCACTCCTTGTAGATATCTTTGTAGTCCATGTCTTTTCCTCCTATCGGTGATGGCATATGCCTGATTTTCCATCTATTATTTTGTATGCAAAAGTGCATATTGTCAACCAAAAATTGTGTCCTTTTTGTAAATCTTTTGGTAAAACATCTCCTTATGGTACCGGAGATGTGGTTGTTTCCGTGGTTTCCTCCTTCACAGTCAGGTCTGAAAAACTGTATTTTACATCCTGGTCGTCATCCAGCACATCCACGGAATAACTCTTGGTGTTATAACCTTCCTTTCGAAGGGTGATAGTCTGGGAACCGATCACCTTTGTAAAGGTACACGGCGCCAGTCCCTTGTATACATTATCCAGATATACCTCCGCTCCCTCCGGCGCAGATACCGTGATCGTATGATCGCTGTCCATCTGCTTGGTCTGAGCCGTACTTGTATCATCTGTACTCTTTTTGCTGCTCTTAGCAGACGGCGTCGATGTAGTTTTCGTCGTGTCTGCCGTTTCCTCCACCAGGTCGATCCTGACAGTGGATGACTTTTCTTCCACATCCAATGTGCCGGTGTACGTAGTATAGCCCGTCATGGCAACCTTCACCTGATAGACACCATACGCCAGTGCAATAGGTTTTGCGTAAGCAACTGCCGTACCGTTAATGGTAAGATCAGCTCCTGCCGGCTTAATATCAAAGGCGATCACACCCACCTTGCTGTCTGCCGGTTCGAAATCACTAAAATCCAGTGTAACCTCCTTGCCATTTTGTACCGTAACATTTTTTACAGCAGTAGAATGATTCTTGCTGAGGATCACCTTATAGACTCCTTCTCTCACGGTGATCAGCATGTTTTTGGTCACAGGCAGTATGACACTGTCTCCCACCTCGATCATACCGCCGATAAAATCCTTGTAATGAGAAAGTCTGATATAACCATGTCCCTGCGTCTTTACCACAGAATATACGTTATACCCGATTCCCCGTACCGTCAGCACGTCCTGTTTATTGATCTCCATCATCTCGATGGATTTCCCATCTGAGGAAAAAAAGGTCTGATCCGTATACTTATACTTGCGGTCCGCAAAGGAAAGACTGCTCTCATCACTGTCAAACTTGTAATCATTGACCTCCTGATACTCCCACACATCCTCCGGAATATCCGTAGCCAGAAGCTTGCCACTGGACGGATCATATTTCACCTCAATGATCTCCCCGACCTCGATCTCGCTGCCATCCCGCTCCTGTCCGTAACGGTCTGTCATTTTGGCAGTAGCATCATATGCTATCACGGTCTCAATATCACTCCCCGGATCCCGCAGGGTCAGCTGTCTGGTCGTCGTATCATTGGAAACAACAATCCCCTCCGTACCGGATGGTGCCTCCGTAACGCCGCCGTTCCGGTCTACTCTTGTCGTCTGCTGTTCTGTTCCTCCACATCCTGTCAGCATCGTGCTCCACATAAAAAACGCGCCCAGACAGAACAGGACGCGCCAGATCTTATTATCTTTCTTCATATTGAATCCTCATCCCGCCGCCGGCTCCGACGGCTTCGATCATCTTATCATAAATCTGCTCAGGATCAGCCTGCTATAAGTCATTTCAGGCCACCATGTCCCAGCAAACATTTTAACACAGCCTTTCTCTCACATCAATATCCCTTTTATCTCTTTGAGGAACCGGCTTCTCTGCTCCTCCTGATTTCTGATCCTGAGCAGCTTTTCCAAATTTTTAGAGGACATCCAGGACTTCCTGCTGTTATAATAAAAATTCACAAGCTTCCAATATTTTTCCGGATAAAGAAGCATGGCATACAGCACTGTTTTTTCACTATCCTCCATGGTCCGCTCCTTGTCATAGGTGCGGATCAGGCACCTGCCAAGCTCAGGATGCCAGGAGTTCTTTTCCATGGTCTTACGCAGAAGATCATATAAATCCCTGATCTGGATCCCGATCTCCGCCTTATCGAAATTGGTCGTGGCGATGTCTTTCCCCATAAACAGCACATTATGATAGGTATAACTGCCATGACGCACCAGTCCCTTCGCCAATGTGCTCTGCCACAGCTCCTCATAGCCACATTCCTGCAAAAGGCTCTGTGCCAGACATGCCTGCCCGTAAAAAATATCAAATGCCTCCAGCAGACAGATCTCCATCTCATTCTTCTGCTTTTTCCCTCGAATATAACTGCGGACACGTTTCATTTCCTTATTGTGGCGTTCCATCTCCTGCCGGATACTTTCCTTCTGGACATAAACGCCCTCCTCACTGCCTCCCAGCTGCAAAAGCGCATGAAGTCTGCCCAGATGACCCGCACACCGTACGACACACGGATGATCCTTCATATCACATTCTGTCCCGGTATACCACTGCCGCATCACCCAGTTATTGCGGTAATTATCCTTCGTGAAATATTCATCCCTGTTATTTTTATATGTATGATCTACCAACAGATTTCCCTGACGGATCAACTGCTCCTTAACCTTTTCCTCAAATTCTATCCTTGCCTGACTGGCAGAACATTCTTTCAAAAGGCGGAGCCCCTGATCGGTCTCCAGCAGAAAGGCCCCTCTCGTCCGTCGTCTCGACCTGACCTGACAGGGATACTGTCTGATGATCTCCTCAAGCTTATCTTCCATAGATACCTCCCCCATTTGCAATCGTCTCTTTTATCATATGAAAGATAATGAAAAGTTATACCATCGGGATCTGAAGCTTTAACTGAAAAATATCCCCCTCCAGCGAAGCGGAGATCCTGCCGTTCATATATTCCGTCAATTCCCGTGCGATCGCCATGCCAAGCCCCGTAGAAGTCCGGCTTCTCGCGGGATCTGCCTTGTAGAACCGTTCAAAGATCCTGCTCACATCAATCTCCTCCGGATGCTCCACTTTGTTCTGAACAATAACACACGCCTGTCCCTCCACGGCAAAAAGGGAGATTTCGACAGATCTCCCTCCATGTTCCAGTACATTTTTAATGATATTCTGCAGGATCCGCCGGATCGCCTGTTCATTCCCCCACACAGGCAGCTTCCCCTCCGGAATGTCAAAAACCGGTTCAATACCGTTGTTTTCCCATTCCTCATAATAAGAAAACAGAGTTTCTTTCAAAACAGCATTAAAATCACATTCCTCCAGCTTCATCTCATAGGTCCGGCTCTCCAGTCTGGTAAACATAAACAGCTCCTCCAGAATATCCCGCAGGGCATGTATCCTCTCCTGTATGATCCGAAGATAGCGTTCCTGCGTCTCCCGGTCATCCGTCTGTGCGAGAAGCTGAAAGTAACCGTCCAGAGACGTTAACGG
>CAKRHL010000053.1 GCA_934338765.1 uncultured Lachnospiraceae bacterium
GCCGTATCCTCCTCTCTCCACCCGTTTTTTCCCAGATATACCGTTGTTCCATCCGCTTCCCGGATCCATAAAAGCTCACTGCGTACCATATCCTTCCACAACAGCTCTGTAGAAAAAAATACGATAGATATGTCCCTTTCCCTGCTTTCCCGGTCTTCCCGCCGTATCCGCCAGTCATTCCTGCTCCGGCAAATGTCCTGAAGCATATGAATATCTCCGAAAACCAGCAGATATTCCGGTTCCGTCTGTTCCAGCCATTCCGAAACATTCATTGACCTCTGCCACTGTACACACTTCACCTGACATTCCAGTCTCAGCTCTGTCATAAATTTCTGTTGCCGCTTGTTTTCAAAGTAATCTATGCTCCAACGCAAAAGGACAGCCACACGGCTGCCCTTTCTTTTATCGATCCACAATCTCCAATATTTTGCAAAGGTTCCCATGGTGATCAATCTCATTGCTTCTCTCCCTCATCTGTCTTGTCAGACGGAGTCTGTGTCGGAGTCGCAGTAGCCTTCGGCTCTTCTGTCGTGATACTATCCCCTCCATCGGCCGTACTGTCTCCCTTGTCTATCCTGACCGTTACATACTCTGTCTTGACGATCGCACTGCTGTCCTTCAGATCCAGATGAACCTTCAGTCGGTGTTTTCCGGCACGCAGCCCCTCGCAATCTACATACGCACTGTAATCATCAATGTTGATCTCATCCAGCACAGATGATATCCCCTGAATCGTCATGCTGACTACACTGTGATTTCCAAGGATCCGTGCGGACAGATGATCTGACAGGGATGCAAATTTGATATCCTTAACCGGCACTGATATCTTTTTGCTCATAAGCTTTTCAATGCCGATCCGCAGGGATACCTGCGCATAATCTGCCAGTACGGATACTCCCTCCGGCAGATAATCCTGAATACTGATATTTTGCTCCACCGTTCCCGTAGCACTCCGCATACCGGTAATATCCACCGGTATATTTACCTCGCTGATATTGGCAAGCTCTTTTCTGTCCCCGGCTACCTGTATGCTCTCCGGCTGACATTCTGCATCTACAAACTCATATCCTGATGCCGGTTTTCCGGTGATCTTTATGTTGACCGGAATCGTCTTGGTCTTTAATACATGTACATTGACCCTGACCTTTCTCACGCCGTAATCCAGTGTGCTGGACTCAATTGCTTTTCCATCCGCATCATAGGCAACCGGCGTTACTCTCTTCTTCAGATCCTCTCCAATGCCACTGACATTGATGGTCACCCGAACGGAATCAATCTTATCGATCACGCCCTTACCGCCTGTCACTTCCAGCATATTCGGGCTCGCCATGCACTCGCCCACACTATAGCCGGCCTGTGGTGTTCCTTCCGTTGCCACCGTCACCTTGATCTGCTTGCTTGCTTTATCCTCCAGAGAAACCTTAAGCACTGTTTTACATTCCAGTACAGGCTCATCTGACACTGTTTTCTTGAGCTCGGGCACGATCGCCACTGCATTTACTGCTGACAGATCCGAGAGATCTGCCGTTGCCCGGATATCATCTGCCTTCAACCGATCCACAATGCTCTTTTTGCCCTTAACACGAACCTGAGCCATACTTCCCTCAATAATCTCATATACCTTATTTACAGAGGAAAGTGCATCTTCATTAATGGTCTCAACCTCTACATTAAAGGTTCGTTCTTTATAGGGATCCTCAATATTTACAATTGCCACCCACACTACGATCGCTGTAACAAGAGCAAGCAGCTTAATACCAATATTGTTTATGATATATTTTTGTACAAAGTCCGTCCGTTCTCTGCCTGCGGGATAATTTTGCTGTATTTCTTTCTCCTTCTTGTCATCCATATACACCAACCATGCCTTTCCTTACGCCTGTCAATCCATTCTCCTGCCGCCATCTGTACGGCGAAGACCCTTCCATCGTTTCTTCTCAGCCTCTTCCCCTGACTTTCCCTGCATCTGCGTCAGCTTCTTTCTTAACAGCTCTCCGTCAATATTACGAAGCAGTTTGCCCCCGACAGCAACAGAGATACGTCCCGTCTCCTCGGAAACAATAATGGTCAGACTGTCTGTCACTTCACTGATCCCTACACCTGCACGATGTCTTGTACCTAACTCCTTGGATAACCCCATATTGTCTGACAACGGCAGATAGCAGGTTGCGGATACGATCCTGTCTCCCCGGATGATCACAGCTCCGTCGTGAAGGGGCGTATTGTGTTCAAAAATATTGACCAGCAGCTGACTGCTGATAGTAGAATCCAGCTCAATTCCGGTTCTTTCGTATTCTGACAGATCAATATCCTTTTCCATAATGATCAGCGCACCGGTCTTTGCCTTCGCCATCTCCACCGTTGCTTTCACGATCTCATTGATGCTTCGCTCTGAAAAACGCTCATTCTGATTTCTTGTATCATCAAACGGAATCAATGTAGATACGATCTTTTTCTGCCCCAGCTCCTCCAAAGCCCGACGCAGCTCCGGCTGAAATACGATCATTAACGCCGTAATACCAATGGATATGGTTCTCTCAAAGATCCATACGATCACATTCATGCCCAAAATATAGGCTATCACATAACATGCCAAAAGGACGATGATACCCTTTAACAAAGTCCATGCTCTTGTGTTCTTGATCCACAGGGCAACATGATATATGACAAACGCCAGTATCACAATTTCCAAAAGATCAATTACTGAAATCTTTGGAAAATCTATCACACGTATATATTCCTTTAAGGGTGCAACTATAGAGTTCATACTTCCTCCTAATCCCGTTTATCCTGCTATATTTCCCGATTGTCCTGATTCTTTTCCTCCTGCTCAGAGTTCTCCGATCGCATATTACTCCGATCGTTTTCCACATTCTCAGGTGTCTGCACTCCGAATCTGCTTCCACCCAGAAGATGGGCATTAAAGCGTTTCACCCGCTTCTCTCCGACAGCAATATTCATCTTTGGCACAGCCTTTACATAATAGTAGTATTCGTCATCCTCGAACTGAAGATACTCCACTGCCGAATAATTTAATACGACCTGAAAAAACTGTATCAGCCACGCTAACAATCCGGAAAAAACGGATGACGCCAAAAGATACAACACATGCACCTCAACATTAAACGGAAAACTCAACAAAAGAATCAGCAGGATATTTACGATCACACCGGCTGTGATCGCTGTCTCATAAACATAATGAAACTCCTGACTGCAGATCATATTGACCGTAACCATCACAATGGCAAACACCGCAATTGCAAGATACATTTCCTGATTGGTGAATATCATCTGAAACGCCTGATTAAACAAAACCATGCTTTCCTCTGTGGCTGTACCGATCACCGTCGTGATGCACTTGAGCGCATAATAGCATACCACGCCGCAGCTCATAGGGATGACTGCCACCGGAGCACCGATCAGTCCCAAAAGTATCGGCACCAGATACTGCAGATGCAGACCATACAAAACCGGAACTGCCAGGATCACATACCCATGCTCCGGCAAAAAACGAAGATAGACCAGATAAGCGATCAAAAAGACCAGTAATATCACCAATGCAAGGGAAACCGATACATAATACACATGAAAAACCGTATATGCCGCTGCCAGAAATATCAACACAGACATAGGAAGCACTGTATTGACCACAGAAAATGCCACAACCACATACCACGAATTCAGAACCGGATTGTACCCTACCAGCTGATTGATCGAGAAAAAGGTAACAAAAGAAATAAGAAATCGAAAAAGCGCATTAACGATCCGTGCATGATCCTGATAAAACCGGATCAGCCGTTCTCTCATCACTAACAAATGCGTCATTCTCCGTTTACCTCCCTGCTCTGTTCATAAAACAATTCCATTTTCTTGAGCTCTGCCAGATATGCTCTGCGTTTATTCTGTATGCGATGGTATTTGGCAGAATAAATGATCACCGTAAAAAAAGCACATCCCAGCAGCAGCAACAGATAAATCGCAAGCACTCCCGCTGCCAGACTGCCTATCTCGGGAAGTCTGAATTTAGATAAAAGATATTCAAAATGGTACAATGCAACCAAAAACAGTACCAGTACATATGCAACAGAATAACTCCAAAGAGTCACCAGTAAATGAGAGCGTATATAATCAATCTTGTAATAACCTGCTTCTTTCAACTCCGTATGCAGCGGTTCCTGCTCATACCTTGCCAGATTTACCATGATCCGGAGCTTCTCTTCATTTACCATACAAATCCCCATTTCCCATTATTATTGCACTCTTCAGAGACTTTAACCATGTTTCATCATAACATGTAGACAGCATGATTTCAACTCCTTCTTGTACAATTTAGATAAAAATAAAACAAATTTTTTTACATAAATTTGCGATACAGGGTATATCTGTTTTACAAAAAATATGATAAACTATTATCGACAAATCTGAAAGGAGTCCAAGCCAATGATCCGGAACAAAAAAATAGTGGCAGTTTGTGTCGCCGAAATGCAAAATGATGATATTCAGAGCATATTGTATCCTTTAAATGAGGCACTTTCCGAAATCGGATGGCGGATGATCATCTTTAACAGCTGCTCTGATTTCTTTTTAAAAAATGCTTTCGACGAGGGCGAATCGTATCTGTTCCAGTTATTAAATCATGACTATATTGACACGGTTATCCTGTTGTCAAGAACCATAAAAAATGACCGGATCCAGGAGGAGATCATACAGCGCGCTCAGGCCTGCGGGACACCGGTTCTCCTGATCGACAGCGATAACGAACCGACGGGTACGATCCGGATATCCTTTGATAAAAGTGACGCTTTCGAAAAGCTGGTGCTTCATCTGGTGGAGGATCACCATTTTACCCGGATCAACTGCATTGCCGGTTTCAAAGACAATCCCATCTCCGAGCACCGAGTACAGATTTTCCGTAAAATCCTTGCAGAACACAATATCCCGTTTGAAGAAAATCAATTGGGCTATGGCAATTTTTACGCGGAGCCAACAAGGAAGGTCATGGAGAATTTTCTTCGTCAGGATGAGCTTCCGGAGGCGATCGTCTGCATCAATGACAGCATGGCGATCACAGTTTGCGATATTTTATCGGAAAATAATATTGCGATTCCTGAGCAGATCACCGTGACCGGTTTTGATGGGATCGAACAGGAAAAATGCAATTATCCACGCATTACGACCTGCCGCCGGGATATGGATGCCTTTGCACGCTATGTCTGTCAGATCCTGGAGCAGATCACTGAGTCTGCTGTCCATGAGACCCGGTATGCATTTCCTTATACCTTCGATCCTTCGGAATCCTGCGGATGCCGTCAATGTGAAATGTTAAATATCAACCGGTCCATCAACACTCTGTACGCACAGATGAATGATTCTGTCAATTATAACCGTTCCATGAATAATATGAACGCCAAAATGACCAATCTGAAAAGCGTTGATGATCTGCATACTATTTCCCGGTATTATATCCCATTTGACGGATATATCTGTACTAATGCTGATTTCGATATGCTGACCAGACAAAAGCCTGTTTCCGATTCCACATTTACACCGATCGTAGACGCAAAATTTTGTTTTGCTGATATGAACTATAACAAGAGCCTTCCAATCCGGTCTGACGAGCTGATCCCTGACTGGGATGCATTTTTTGCCCAGCCGGCACCTCTGGTCATATCCTGTCTGCACCATCAGCAGAATGTTTACGGCTATATTGCCCTTATCGCAGACCGCAGCAAATATCAAGGATACGGTTACGGACTCCACCGCATGCAGCGCTTTATTAACAATCTCAACAACTGCATCGGCATGTATCTGCAAAAAAACGATCTGCAGGCTTCCAATCAGAGACTTCGTGATGTCCAGAACAAGATCATCGTCAGCTTTGCCGATCTGGTAGAGTCCCGCGATACATGTACCGGACAGCATATCAAGCGCACCAGTGAATATCTCCGGATCCTCGTACAATATATGGCAACTCTTCCCAAATATGCAGACCTGCTGACAGATGAGTTCCAGACATTGATGTATAAGGCTGCTCCATTGCACGACATTGGAAAGATCAAAGTTTCCGACGTCATCTTAAATAAGCCCGGCAGGCTGGACAACGACGAGTTTGAAAAGATCAAGTGCCACGCTCTCGAGGGAAGCGAGATCATCCGGGATACCCTGACCAATATCGAGGACAATGATTATCTCCAGATTGCGCATGATATGGCACTATTTCATCATGAAAAATGGGACGGCAGCGGTTATCCCTGCCATCTGTGCAGAGAAGAGATTCCTCTTTGTGCGCGGATCATGGCTATCGTAGATGTGTTTGATGCCTTGACCAGCAAAAGGATCTATAAAGAAGCGTATTCTGCCGATCAGGCGTTTCGTATTCTGGAAGAGTCCGGCGGTACGCATTTTGATCCCGAAGTATTGTCTGCCTTTTTGACGATCCGGCCGGAGATAGAAAAGGCACTTCATAAAAATCATGCCACAGAGGCATAAATACAAAAGATATGATAAAATGCCCGGTAAAATGCATGAAACTGCTGCATAAAAAGCTTTTAATATAAGCGATAACCTCTCGCCGACCTTATTGAAAATACTTTATCTAATGGCTCAGTTCCAGTAACTCTGCGTAACCAAACATTTCCTCCTGCTGATAACATGCACAGAGCACAGCATCCAACTCATAATCCGGATCCAACCGGCTCATATTGCAGGCGGCCAGCGTGGAATCCGCCAGCACCTGAAACATCTCCAGAGCATCCTTTTGCTTATAAGCAGACATGTCCTGTCCGATCGTATCAAGATACCGGTGCTGCGACACATACAGGATCAGAGGGAGAATATCCTCTCTCTGGATCTGGAGACAACGCCTCTTATTTTCTCTTCTGTAGCGTGCCAGCCATGCTTTCGCCTCTCCCGCCGTATTTTGCGCCAGCGAACCCTTTCCATATTCCTGCTGAAGCTGCAGGATCCATTCAGGACAAGGGGCATCCTCCGGCAATCCGGAGACTTCAAGCTCTGCCTGTCTTGTGCGAAAAAACCGCTCCTTATGGAGAGGAACATTCAAAAGATCCGATAAATGCTTCTCTGTCATAGAATGAACAGACACAAACCCCGGAGCCTCTTCATCCCCCTGTCTCTCGATCTGGAACACCTCCGACAGAAGCCTTGCATTGGATTCTTTCTCCGTATATGCCAGAGAACAAAGCTCTATAATGCTGGCTTTTAATCCATCGGACATATTTCTCTTTTGTCCTTTTGAATGTGCGTTTACATATTTGCGGACGTTTTTGGGATAATTCTGCGGATTTAACAATCTCCTCTGACACCACACCGCGTAATCAGTCTCTGACAAAAGCCGCTCCAGCTCCTCCTGTGCATCCCTTTTGGCATACTGCAGTATCAGCTTTTTATACTTTCGGAAATAATCCAGTGTCGTCTTGCTATATCCCTTAAAACTCGCCGCATTTTCCATCATCCAGGCCCGGAATTCCTCCCACGGCTGATTTTTTCTTCCCTGAAACTCTCCCATCAGAGTCTGTGTCCCGCAGGTTTGTTCAAATGTCATCACATGACTTAACCGTTCCTCGAAGTCCTGTATCATATTCTGACACTGCTCGTAATTTTCATGATTTTCCAGACCATATACCAGTATCACTTCCCGGTAATCATTTACCTGAAATGCAGGCTCGTGGATCCCATATACCAAATACTCCTGGCAATCCTCCATAGATAACCCCATCGACAGACAGATCCGGTATATCTGTTCCCGGTCCGGCGCCGCATGTCCACCGATCCCAAACCACTTTCGTATCGTGGGAAGCGTTGCAAAATCTTCCTTTTGTGTTTTTTCACGAAAGACGCGATATGCCATCCGGCGCATATCATCCGTGATTTCTCCCTCCCCTCGCATATCCAGTTTTTCCATAATAAAATCCGTAAAATCCTGAAACTGCCTCTCGCGTTTTATATTGTGTAAAGCCATCGTAAATGTTTTTCTATGCGTTCCCATTGTATTTGTATTCTCCTAATTATGTCTACGGAATAGCTCCTTCGAACTCTATCCCTGCTTTCCTTTCCGTCTGTTTCTTTGTCGCCGGAGGAGTCGCCTGTTTCCTCGTCACAGCCGGCGTCGGCGCACTCGTCTGAACCGGAACAACGGTTTTCCTCTTGCCTTTGCTGACAGTAAATATCAGTTTATGATAAGTTTCCTCCCGATATTTTGTATTCTTCCGGATGCTCTGGGAAATAATCCTGCCTTTTTTTACATGATCGCTGTATTGATATTTCCATCGGATCGAAATCGTCTTGTCCTGCTTCCTGAGCTTCCGGACAGCTGCCTTCCTTTTCATCCCGATAAAGCTGCCCATTGTATATTCCTGTATCCCTGTGGCAGCAGGAACTGCCGTAACCACTGTCTCCGTCGTCCGGGATGCCGGTGACGGAGATACCGGCATCTTCTTCGTGTCCTGTCCTTTTGGGATCATATAAACTGCTGCCATAAGAAAAACCATTACCCCGACAGTCACTCCTGCAATCCTCCAGCTACGGGGGAAGCAGTGTTTTACTTCTTCCTCCTGATACAATCCGCGGTATAACTCTCCCATAGTCTGGTACCGATTGTGAAAATCTACCGTCAACCCTTTCATCAATGCTTTTTTCTGGGTTATGCCCAGAGACAGCTCCGGCATATCTAACAGGGATGGCATATCGTCCTCCAGCATTCTCTGGATCGACTCGTCCGGTGCCTTCCCTGTCAATGCATAATATACTGTAGCACATAACGCATATACATCCGTCCAGGCCCCCTGTCTGCCTCTGGTCCGATACTGCTCCTCCGGAGAAAATCCCCGTTTAAATACCACTGTCATGCTTCTGGTCATATTGATATTTTCTCTGCGGGCCGCACCAAAATCGATCAGGACAAGACGTTCATCCCGTGTGATCAGAATATTGTCCGGGCTAATATCCCGATGAAGAACACCGGTCTGATGAACCTTTGTCAGGGAACGTACAACCGGCTTCAGCATACTCAAAAGCTTTTCTCCCTCGATGGGACCGTGTTCTTCAACATATTCCTTCACACTCACACCATCTATATATCCCATAACAATATAAGCAGTATTGTTTTCATAAAAAAAATCTCTTACGGAGACAATTCCATCCAGGTCATAATACGCAGACAGACTCTTGGCTTCTCCAAGATATTTTTCCAGACTTTCTTTATATTTTTGCTTTTCTGCTTTTTCATATATGTAAACATTACGATCCCCGTCTTCGCTGACATGTCTGCTGACGAGACTGGCCGGAAAGTATTCCTTGATGGCAACCACCGTGTCTAACAGACAGTCCCATGCCACATAGCTGATCCCAAAGCTTCCCTCTCCAAGCACCCTGCCAAGTATATACCGCTCCTTGAGCTTTGTACCTGGCCGCAGACAGCGCGGAATCGGCTGATAACCGGTCTGTACAAAACCACAATACGAACAGTTTCCATCCGCGTCCAGCAGCTTCATGCAGCCTATACATCGTTCTCTCCCATTTACTTTCATAATCCACCAACTTCAGTTTGATCTGTTGTCAATTTTTGACATTATTTATTATAATACAAGCACGGTTACAAAATCTTTCCGTTTTTTTCACTTTGTGCTTGTTATATTTTTTCACTATTATTTTATCATACAGGCTATATAAATGATAGCCGGCTCATAACCGGTTTTCTTTACGGCCTCGAGAATTGTCTCGATCGCCTCTTCATCAGATTTGAGTGCCGGTGCAAAACCACCCTCATCACCGGCAGTTCAGCAGCCTGACGGTCTGAAGCCGCATGGATCATTTACAGTTGTTAGATTTTTCTAGCTACAGTTAGTAGATATGTACTTCTTTTGGATTGCAATAAAAAACTCCTATTGATAAAGTTTCATATTTATCAATAGGAGTTAATACTTTTATATCATTTATCCAGTCACAAATGATGCCACGGATTGCTCCACTTATTACTTTAACAGATTATCATCAACAAAATAGTCGATCCGCATCGCATGACGCACATCTGCAAGGGTCTGTGCTGCAACAGCCTCTGCCTTTTTACTTCCCTCTTTAAGGATATCATAAACATCCGGCAGACGCTTTTCCCACATCTGGCGGCGTTCACGTATCGGTGCCAGCTCTGCCTGCATAACATTATTTAAGAACTTCTTGACCTTAACATCTCCCAGACCACCACGGCTGTAGTGCTCCTTTAATTCGTCAAGGCTCTTATAATCCGGGAGGAATTCCTCGAAATACTCCAGCTTGCAAAATGCATCCAGATAAGTAAATACCGTGTTGCCCTCGATCTGTCCCGGATCCTCCACACGGATGTGATTTGGATCGGTATACATGGACATTACCTTCTTCTTGATATCCTCCGGTTCCTCGGACAGGTAGATGCAGTTACCGAGAGATTTGCTCATCTTTGCCTTACCATCGATACCCGGCAGACGTAGACATGCGGAGTTGTCCGGAAGAACGATCTTCGGATCGGTCAATGTCTCACCGTACACGGAATTGAATTTATGAACGATCTCCTTACACTGCTCAACCATCGGCATCTGATCTTCTCCCGCCGGAACAACTGTGGCACGGAATGCCGTGATATCTGCTGCCTGACTGATCGGATAACAGAAAAATCCTACCGGAATACTTGCTTCAAAGTTTCTCATTTTGATCTCGGCCTTCACCGTTGGGTTTCTCTGCACTCTTGCCACCGTTACCAGATTCATATAATAAAAGGTCAGTTCGGTAAGCTCCGGTACCATGGACTGAATAAAGATCGTTGACTTCTCCGGATCCAGCCCACATGCCAAATAATCCAATGCAACCTGCATAATATTGCTCCGCACCTTTTCCGGATGTTCTGCATTGTCAGTAAGTGCCTGTGCGTCTGCGATCATAATATAAATTTCGTCATAGTCTCCCGAGTCCTGTAATCTCACACGCTCCTTCAGGGAACCTACATAATGTCCTACATGAAGACGCCCCGTCGGACGGTCTCCGGTCAAAATAACCTGTTTCATATTGTCTTGTCTCCTCCATTCCAAAGCACCTTCGGTCATCCAAACACCTTCGGCTGCCGTTCATCCCTTTTCATCTGTCTTCGTCTGAATCGTGCTTTCTCTCCATTATATATGGAAATGAAGGATGTGTCAAAAATCTGTAAATATTTGATATTACACATAATTAATGATATTATCAAATCCGGAACATTCCATTGTATTTCTTCCGGCTGATGTACCCCACTATTACGAGGCCATTACAGAAGATATCTGGGATGTACGCTGGTTTGTTCCTTATGGAGACGGCACGCTTGCACTCTTAAAGGAGTTTGGCTTTGACCGCTGCCGTATCTTTCCCATCACCAATCTGGGTGCCCTTGATGAGATACACAACAAGATCCATATGGCATTCCAGATCAATACGAAAGAGAGTATTTTTTTCTCCGCTTCCTATACTTATGAATTTATATTTGAATTTTACCGCCAATACAAGGAGCATTCCTCCCCGAAATCGGCACAGTACCGCCGCCGGTTGACACCGTTGATCGAATATATTGAGCATCATTTTGCTTCGGAGATCACGCAGCCAATGCTCTGCGAACAGCTTCATGTCTCGCCACAGCATCTGTGCCGCATGTTCCGGGAATGCTTAAATACCCGACCCATGGCATATGTGACCCAGGTACGGCTCCGTCACGCCTGCGAGCTTCTGGCACATTCTTCCCTGACCATATCTGAGATCAGTGAACGCGTAGGATTTCATAATCTGAATTATTTCCGTAAAGAATTTAAACGATACACGGGTTCCACTCCAACCAGTTACCGGAATACATCCAGAGAAGCCTGACACAGAAATTCCTCTTTCACCTGAGATACACGATACCGAAGCATTCCCAAAATATCCGATCATTATCAAATTAAGAAAGGAACAGGTTTTATGAAAAATATGATACTGTCCTTTCCGGCAGCGTGCACATTGAAAATACGGATTTCTGGGGAAATACCAGTCTTTTGAGCAATATTGAAGCCAGAGGCGTCTTTGCCGAAACATACTCACTCTGGCAGGATATTCCTGGCATCAAAAAATGCTGGGCAATATGCCCAGCATTTCCATACGAAAAAATCTTACCCTCTCCCACCGCATTTTCTGTACCAGTCCGAAAACCATACGGGAGCTGTTACTGACTTACCTTTCCAAAGAGCTTGGCAAAATGCGGGATGAGGGACTCATTACATTTCACAAAAATCAGTTTACTCTGCTACATCCTGTTTTGAATGAATCTCACTAAGCTTTCTAAAGCAGCTGAATGCTACGAGAACACCAAGTACCATCAACAGGACCGCTACGATAAGCTGAAGACCGTCTACCAGGAAGGTTGCCTGACCGGCTGAGATATTAGCTACCAGAGCAATGGTCTTCTGAACCAGTGCGGTAAAGGTAACTGCCAACATAACAAACATCGGCACATAAAGTGTCCAGCCTGTTCTTCCTGTCGTCTTTAAGAATACGGAAAGCGCGATCAGTACCAGTGCGGCAAGAAGCTGGTTTGCAGAACCAAACAGCGGCCATACGT
>CAKRHL010000054.1 GCA_934338765.1 uncultured Lachnospiraceae bacterium
GTCTCCACCCTTCTTACGGATGAACTCTGTAACACCTACATTAGAGCAGTGTGCTCTGTGAGCAGTACCGAATGCATCGTTTACGAATACATCAGCCAGGGAAGCAAGCTCCTCAGAGAAAGCCTCTCCGTTCTTTGTCTCCTCTGCTCTGTAACGTGTATTCTCAAGAAGTACAACGTCGCCGTCCTTCATTGCTGCAACAGCAGCCTTTGCATTGTCACCTACGACATTGGCATCAGCAGCAAACTTTACTTCCTGACCGAGAAGCTCAGCAAGTCTCTTGGCAACAGGTGCTAAAGAAAGCTCTGGCTTTGGCTCTCCCTTAGGCTTTCCAAGATGAGAGCAAAGGATGATCTGTCCACCGTCAGCGATCAGCTTCTTGATCGTAGGCAGAGCAGCCACCAGACGATTCTCGTCAGTGATATTTAAGTCTGCATCAAGTGGTACATTGAAGTCACAGCGAACAAGAACCTTCTTGCCCTTTACGTTGATATCATCAACAGATTTCTTATTTAACATGTTAAATTCCTCCTAATTATTGATCTCTCCTGATAGCAGAAGAGTTTTGCTCTTTATAAAGCAGTCTTTCCTCCGGATACCCGCAGAAAAAGAAAAACGAGCCCGGTCCAATGAAAGACCGGACCCGTACATGGATCAACCAATGCACCGGAGTGTTGTCTGTCAGTCAATGACGACAGCCTGTCCGGCTTAAGCACCTCAGACCAGATTATGCAAGCTCTGAGAAGTACTTGATTGTTCTTACCATCTGAGATGTGTAAGAATTCTCGTTATCGTACCAAGATACTACCTGTACCTCATAGAGGTCATCAGCAACCTTGTTTACCATTGTCTGTGTAGCATCGAACAGAGAACCGAATCTCATACCAACGATATCAGAAGATACGATCTGATCCTCGTTGTAACCGAATGACTCGTTTGCTGCTGCCTTCATAGCTGCGTTGATACCCTCAACTGTGATATCAGAACCCTTACATACAGCTGTCAGGATTGTTGTAGAACCTGTAGGGGTAGGAACACGCTGTGCAGATCCGATGAGCTTTCCGTTCAGCTCTGGGATTACAAGACCGATAGCCTTTGCAGCACCTGTGCTGTTAGGAACGATGTTAACTGCTGCTGCACGGGATCTTCTGAGGTCACCCTTTCTCTGAGGACCATCAAGAGTCATCTGATCACCTGTGTAAGCATGGATTGTTACCATGATACCAGACTGGATAGCTGCGAACTTATTGAGAGCATCAGCCATAGGTGCAAGACAGTTTGTTGTACAAGAAGCTGCAGAAATGATAGTATCCTCAGCCTTAAGTGTCTCATGGTTTGTGTTGTAAACGATAGTAGGAAGATCATTTCCTGCAGGAGCAGAAATAACAACCTTACGAGCACCAGCATTGATATGAGCCTGTGCTTTCTCCTTAGATGTGTAGAATCCTGAGCACTCAAGAACAACGTCTACACCAAGCTCGCCCCATGGGCAGTTGTTTGCATCAGGGAATGCATAGATCTTAATCTCCTTACCATCAACTGTGATGGAATCCTCTCCAGCTGAAACTGTATCAGCCTTCTCATACTTACCCTGTGATGAATCATACTTTAACAGATGAGCAAGCATCTTTGGGCTTGTCAGATCGTTGATAGCTACTACTTCATAACCCTCTGCACCAAACATCTGTCTGAAAGCAAGACGTCCGATACGACCAAAACCGTTAATTGCAACTTTTACTGCCATTTTTAATTCCTCCTAAAATATAATTTATAATATACTGTCACTGCTGGCGCTGTGCAGTAATTAAGCATTTCTCATAACTGCCCGATTACCTCGCAGTCACAACCCACTCATTATTGTAGCGGACTTGTCCTAAAATTTCAAGCCGTTTTTGGCATTTCTTTGGGATTTCATAGAATTTTATCAAATTCTTATGGATTTTCGGGATCCCAGTATACAATATGACCTTCTCTGAGAGATTCCTGTACCAGGATCGTTCTCTGATTGGCTGAGCCCTTAAAGATCAGCCCCAGATCCTTCTGTTCGATCTTAAACTCTCCATCCACCAGCACATCCAGATATGAAAGAAATTCTTTTGTTTCCTCCCACTGAGGCACCATTCTGCCCAGAATATCCTTTTCATAATCATATCCGGTAAAACACCATACGGTCTTGTCCGGCAGCTTCTCCCGGATCTGTCGCAGCAGCGGCAGAAGACCCTGCTGATTCACCTGCTCCATAGGCTCTCCCCCAAGCAGAGTGATCCCCTTGATATAATCAGGACTTAACAGCTCCAGAATCTCGTCGATCGTATCCTGTGTGAATGGCTTTCCAAACTGAAAATCCCAGGTCTCCTTATTGAAACATTCCTTACAGTGATGGGTACAGCCGCTGACAAATAATGACACCCTGACTCCCGGTCCGTTTGCCACATCACATTTTTTTATCTCTGCGTAATTCATATATGTCGTCTCCTTTTTCCGGTTTCGATTATTTTTCTGATATTTTTTGACCTGTCCGTCAAATAACATTATAATATAATATGATGTAAGGGTCAAAAGCAGATAGCATACAAGGAGTGATCTCTATGGACAAAAAATCATCACCTTTAAAATATATTGCAAGCGCTGTTGTCGTGTTGCTTCTTCTGGCAGAGGGAGTATGTCTGTATCAGCACCACCGTACTGCTGCGCCCAGAGACAACGGACAACAAAATGTTTCATCACAGCCATCCTCAGCCACTGCCGGTCCACAGGAAGTGTCTGAAACACCGGATCCCGCTTCCCCTGAGGGAAAGGTATATTTCTCCTTTGAAAAGCTTCTCTCCCGGTCCTCGTTCCGCGCCAGAACCGACGCTTCCATCAACCTCAAAGGAAAGCTGATCAAGGGGAAACGTCATATGAATGCGGATGCGCTTGTAACCGGTGCCAACGACCATGAGCATTTAACTCTCGATATGACCACCAAAACCACTACCAGAGGTAAAACCGAGAAAAGTCATTCTACCTATAAGGACGGCTGGTATGTTACAGACAACGGAAAGGAAAAGACCCGCACCGAACGCTCTCCGGAAGAGGTTCTTTCCATGGTCACCTTTATTTCGGATATTATGCAGGATGCTTCATCTCAGCTTGAAAATATGAAGGTTACCCGGAAAGGAAACGATACCTTATATGAGTTTACCCTGTCCGGAGAAACAGCTTCCTATTACTTCTGTCAGATCATTGAGCAGGCTTCCATGAGTACGGAGGAACTGAAAAACGTCACCGGCACTGTAGATTCCCTGAAAATGACCTGCCGTCTCAACAAAAAAGGGATGTTAAAAGAACAATCTGCCAGCGTAACCGGCAAAGTTTCAAAATCTATCTTTACGATCCCTGTCACACTGACAGAAACCACTTCCTTTTCGGCAAAATAAGCCTGTGGCATATTGCCACAGGCTGTATTTCTAAACTTCTCTGTAAAATCTGTATCCAATCTATAGATGGAGTGTCCTGGCATTGATCTCCTTTGTCTTTCCTACATTCCAGAAATTCTCACCAAGATAACCACAGGTACGTCTCGTCACATTCATTTTATTTTTATCTTTATTGTGGCACTGCGGACATTCCCACTCCAGATCATCGTTGATAATGATCTCTCCATCATAACCGCATACATGACAATAGTCGGACTTGGTATTAAACTCCGCATACTGGATATTGTCGTAAATAAACCGGACTACATCCTCCAGTGCTTCCAGATTGTGGCGCATATTCGGAATCTCCACATAAGAGATCGCACCACCGGAGGAAATCTTCTGGAACTGGCTCTCAAAGCGGAACTTCTCAAAGGCATCGATCTTTTCTCTCACATCAACATGATACGAGTTGGTATAATATCCTTTATCCGTTACATCCTTGATCTCTCCGAAACGCTTCTTATCAATCTCAGCGAAGCGATAGCAAAGACTCTCGGCAGGAGTGCCGTAAAGTCCAAAGCCAAGTCCCGTCTCCAGCTTCCAGGTATCGCATGCCAGACGCAGACGCTTCATAAGACGAAGTGCGAAATTCGTGCCCTTGGGATCCGTATGACTTACGCCTGTCATGAGCTTTGTCACCTCATATAAGCCAATATATCCTAAAGATATCGTTGAATATCCGTCATGAAGAAGCTTGTCGATGGTCTCTCCCGACTTCAACCGGGCAATGGCGCCATACTGCCAATGGATCGGGCTGACATTGGAAAGAGTACCCTCCAGTGCATGGTGACGGCACATCAGAGCTTCAAAGCAAAGTGCCAGCCGCTCCTCCAGAAGTGCCCAGAACTTCTCCTCGTCCCCCTCTGCCAGGATACCGATCTGTGGCAGGTTCAGACTGACAACACCCTGATTAAATCTTCCCTCAAACTTATATTCGCCGTTTTCATCCTTCCACGGTGTCAGGAAGCTGCGGCAGCCCATACAGGAAAATACATTTCCCTCATAATTCTCCCTCATCATCTTGGCAGAGATATAATCCGGATACATTCTCTTGGCACTGCACTTCACCGCCAGCTTTGTAAGATAATCATACTTACCGCCTTTCAGGCAGTTATGTTCATCCAGCACATAGATCAGCTTTGGAAAAGCCGGTGTCACATAAACGCCCTTTTCATTCTTGATTCCCTCAATACGCTGCTTTAATATTTCCTCAATGATCATGGCATTTTCCTCAATATAAGGATCGTCCTTATCAAGGTTCAGGAATAATGTCACAAACGGAGACTGACCATTGGTGGTCATCAGTGTATTGATCTGATACTGGATCGTTTGAACACCGGAACGAAGCTCATCCCGAAGTCTGTCGTCAATAAAACGCTCTCTGATCTCATCCGAAATAATATCACCGTATTTCTCTTTATAATGACGCTCATATTTGTCACGGGTCTTGCGAAGATATTTGCCCAGATGACGGATATCCACAGACTGTCCGCCATACTGGCTGCTGGCAACTGCTGAGATGATCTGCGTCATAACAGTGCAGGCAACCTGAAAGCTTTTGGGACTCTCGATCAGCTTACCATTCATCACGGTTCCGTTTTCCAGCATATCTCCTATATTTATCAGACAACAGTTAAAAATACTCTGGAGATAATAATCCATATCATGAAAATGGATCACACCCTCTTCATGCGCCTTAATGATCTTCTCCGGAAGCAGAACACGCTTGGTCAGATCCTTAGAAACTTCACCGGCGATCAGATCTCTCTGCGTGGAAGCAATATAAGCATTTTTGTTGGAGTTTTCCTCCATAACATCCTTATTGCTGTTTTTGATCAGACTCATAATAGAGTCATCTGTGGTATTGGCACGACGGACCATTTCTCTGGTATAACGGTAAATGATGTACTTTTTGGCCAGCTCATATTTACGCTCTGCCATAAGCTTCTGCTCGATCATGTCCTGAATATCCTCTACCATGAGATTATCCGTTTTCTTATTTTCGATACTGGCAACAATGGCATCAATGGTCTCCTCTGATACCTGCTCATAGCGGTCTACCTCCACATTTGCCTTTTGGATCGCCAATATGATCTTATTTCTGTCATAATCTACAATTCTGCCATCCCTTTTCGTTACTTTCATTGTCCCAAAATACCTCTTCTTTCATTTTCTTTGTACTCTGCATCCTCTCCTCCGGTATCTCCCCATGTCCCGTGATAAGACCCGAATCCTCTGCAAGGCTCCGGGTTTACGAATGCGTCCACGAATGATTATAACAAACCTCATCACAAAAGTCTACTATATATTGTATGTGTTTTTGAACTTTTTTACAATATATAGTATAAACATTGATTTCACTAAGTCCTACTCGTGTAGACTTAAAAAGGATGCCACGTCCAATCTCCCGGACGTGGCATCCCATTCTCTAAGAAAGATTACATTTCAGGAATTATTTTACCTTCTTGTATGCTTTCTTGATCTTCTTTTTATTAGCTTTTTTGCTCTTACCTGTAATCTTAATTTTCTTCTTGCATCCCTTGAATGCAGATTTGCTTACAGATTTCAGCTTAGCATTGCACTTAATAGTTGTAAGTTTCTTACATCCCTTGAATGCCTGAGCAGGAATCTTCTTCATCTTCTTGTTCAGTTCAACGGATTTGAGCTTCTTGCAGTTTGTAAATGCCTTAGCCGGAAGTGCCTTGATATTTGTAGCCTTCTTGAAGCTGAACTTCTTAAGCTTAGCAGAGTTCTTGAATGCACCTGCTTTTACAGATGTGATCTTGTAAGTCTGTACAGCCGGAGCAGAAGTAATTGCACTTGGGCTTGCAGCCTTTACCTTAATTGTCTTGCCAAGAGAAAGACTTGCTTTCTTCTTACCCTTCTTAGAAAGACCTACTACCTGAGCCTTGTTCTTTGTAAGCTTGTATTTGAAGTTACCAACAGATACAACCTTGCTGTTGAAGTCAACACCTGTAATGGTGTACTCAACCTCGATAGACTTGGTTGGAAGTGTCTTTAATGTCTTACCATTTGGGTAAGGAGCATCCTTTGTACCATCTGCCGGTGCATAAGCATCTGCTAACATAAACTGATAATACTTAGAAGCATCACCCTTGTTAGGAACAACCTTGTAACTCTTGATGGTCTTGCCATCGATCTTTAATACCGCATCCTTTACAGCAACACCCTTCATAGAAAGAGGAATATCTGTTGAAAGATACAGCATGTTAAACTGCTTAGACAGCTTAGATGTCTTCTTAACATTAATACCATCGATTGCTACCTTATATTTGGCACCATTCTTTGTCATCTTGGCATCTGTAATAGATGTTACATCTACAGCCTGAGTCTTACCATCATGGCTCCATGCTACCTGTTTCTTGTAGTCGTAGTCCTTACACTTCAGACCTGTATCAGCCTGCCAGTTATCACGGAACATCCAGTCATCTGTCTGGAATCCGAGATATGACATATATGAAGTAGAAGCACCTATTGCCTCCGGTGTAGCCACTCTGGTTGCAGGAGCCTCTGCTACAACATAGAACTTGAATGTGATCTTGTCACCCTTGTTTACAGGAACCGCATCTCTGATCGTATTAGCAAAAGCTTTCTCATCATCATTTGCCCACTTGTTGAATACAGTCAGTCTGACATCGCCCTTTGCGTCCTTCATGAGCTGTGTAGACCATGAATACTCCTTAGCAGTAGCACCCTCACCTACAATAAGCTTTGTAGCCTTGATATTAAAGTCAGTTGGCATTACACCTGTGCTGCCATTAATAACGATAGGGAACCATGCAGCACCATCACTTGTCAGATCCTCCATGCTGCTTCTGGCTGTTACAGATAAACTATACTCACCAGTCTTGGAGATTGTTGCACAAGAGTTGTCAGATACGATGTAGTCCATGGTATTTGCATCAAACAATGCCTTTCCGTCTGCACTCTTTGCTGCAGCAACCTTTGCCTTCATTGCTTCTGATCCAAATGCTGCTGCCTGGACCATCTTGGTACCTGTAGCATCTGTTGGATCCTTTCTAACGTCAGGACCTGCAGATGGTGTCAGTGCCTCATTTACGTTTGCACTTAGATACATATCAAATGTTGTGCTGAGTGGAACCTCCGGAGGTGCTGTTACCACTGGAGGATTTGTTGGCTCCGGTGTCTGCTCCGGCGCACCCGCTACATATGACCAGTCAACACCCTCAATTTTAAAGGTGATCTCGATATCGAACTTACCCTTTGGAGAATCCAGCTGCTTTGAGTTGTCATCTGTTTTATAGTACAATGGAAGCGGATCGGTTTTATCACCTGGTGCATATGCATCAGCGATCATAAACTTGTAGAAGTTTCCATTTTTGATATCACCCTTTACAGGAAGCTCTGTATCTTTTGCGATTTCTTTTCCTGCCACCTTAATAGAAGAAGCTTTTACCTTAACAGCAGGATTGTGCTCATCTTTAACAATGTTTGTTGTAACATTTAACATGTTGAAGATCTCATTGACGCTGTCATCGTTCTGGAAGTCAAGATCCTTAATAGCGATCTTGTACTCTCCATCCTTATCCATAACTACGTCTGTAACATTAGCACCGGTACAAAGCTCAGCCTTCTCAGCTGTGTCAATCTTCAGAGTACCTTTTTTGTCACCCTTTGTATAGATCTCCGGTCCGTTACCGTTCATGTAGATGTTGACACCGTTATAGTTTTTCGGAACTTCCTTACCATTCTGTGCCAGCCACTCATTGTACTTCTGGTCTGCTTCTAACTGCTCAAAACCATCACGGAAATCATATCCGCTGGTCTGAAATCCAACCAATGCGCCATATGTTGCAACAGATGCTGCATTGGTCTTTGTTGCTGTGTCAGCTGCGCCTTCTGCACTTGCAGGACTTGATGTAAATCCCGAGCCCATTGATACCAGCATTGCTGCTGAAAGCACAAATGACAAGGCTTTCTTGAAACCTTTTCTCATTGTAAATACCTCCTTTTGCTGCTATTTGGGACGGCCATGAGAAAGAACACGTCCACACGCAGCTTATGATACAATACATTATATCAAAACAATTCAGGCTTGGCTATAACAAACCTCTCTTTTTTTGTAATAATTTTTCCACATCATTTACAGGAAAGATTAGATGTAACTGCTATTGACACTCCCCATCTTTTTCACTAAAATCGGGTATTAGAAACAATATTTTATGATATGGCAAGTAAAATATCTTTTGACCTTAACATCATAAAACATAAAAGAAATGGAGATTATAATAAATATGGATCAGAATAAGCTATTAGAATGCATGGAGGAGATCAAGACCATCGCACAATCCCAGCAAAACCAGCTGACAAAGGAGGAGGTTCACAAATATCTTTCCGATATGGAACTTCATGAGGATCAGTTTGAGGCTGTTTACCAATATCTGACAATGAACGGCATCACTGTTTCCGGATATCATCCTTCCGCATCTTTATCCCTGCCGCCCGAGACCGTTGACGCGGACGCCCCGCAGGAGACGGATCAGGGAACGAAACCGCGCATATCCAAGGCAGAACGTAATCTGGAGCTGTACCGCCGGGAGGTTTCCGCCCTCACATCCCACAGCAATGCTGAGCTCACTGCATTATGGGACTGCTTTCTTTCCGGAGATACCTCCGCCAAAGAAGCACTGGTACACGAACAGCTTGATAAGGTATTCCAGATCGCGAAATCCTACGAAAAACGCGGCATTGCCCTTGATGAAATGATCGCCGAGGGAAACATCGGTATCCTGATGGCATTGGAACGCATTTCCGGAAGTCCTTCCGATTTCCGAAACGGAGGTGTCCCTGATCTGGAACATATCCACTCCACGATCAGGGAGGAGATACGACTGGCTATCGAGAATATGATCGACTCCGTCACCGCTGCCAAAGACTGGGAAAATACCGTACTTGCCAAAACAAATCTGCTCCACGAGGCAGCAAAATATCTTGCCGAAGAAAACGGTCGTGAAGCAACGCCATGGGAGCTGGCTGAATACACCAAGATTCCTCTGGCAGAGATCCATGATCTGCTGGATCTGCGTTCCACCTCGGAGCGAAAGTTAAAAACGGAACATGACAACGCAGGCTCAGATAAATAATACCGGGAGGTTTTATTATGGGTATATCCACCACCGATCGAACAGACATATTACACCGGCTTACCACTCCTCTTCTGGAGTGGTATTCTTCTGCTGCCCGTGATCTGCCATGGAGGACTCCTGCCGGTGAGACCCGCCGACCGGATCCTTACCATGTCTGGGTTTCCGAGATCATGCTGCAGCAGACACGGGTAGAAGCAGTCAAGGGCTACTATGCACGCTTCCTGACTGCATTTCCAAATATCAAAAGTCTTGCAAATGCACCTCAGGATGAGCTCATGAAGCTTTGGCAGGGACTGGGTTACTACAGCCGTGCAAATAATCTGAAACGCGCTGCCATAGTGATCGAAGAACAATATCACGGAACATTTCCCCTGACCTATCAGGAGATCCTGACGCTTCCCGGCATCGGAGAATATACTGCCGGTGCCATTGCCTCCATTGCCATGGGGGAAACTGTTCCCGCTATCGATGGCAATGTCTACCGGATCTATACCCGCCTTTTCGAAGACGATTCCGACATTACAAAAGCTGCCTTCAAAAAACAGCTTCGTTCTGAGCTTCTCCAGACAATCCCTTCCGACAAACCGGGAAGTTATAATCAGGCATGGATGGATCTTGGTGCTACGATCTGTCTGCCAAACGGTGCTCCTCTCTGTGACAGATGTCCTTTCGCTTTCCGATGTCAGGCCCATGCTGACGATTCATGGTCGTCTTTTCCGGTCAAACCTCCCAAAAAGAAACGGCGCATCGAAGAAAAAACCATTATCCTTTTGGAATATCAGGGAACATATCTGGTACAGAAACGCCCTCCAAAAGGACTTCTTGCAGGATTGTGGGAGTTTCCTTCCCAGGATGGTTTTGTATCAACAAAGGAGCTGCAGAAGCTTCTGGAGCAATGGGATACCAACGCCGGCAGCATTGAGCTTCTCGGAAAAGGAAAACATATCTTTTCTCACATCGAATGGCACATGATCGGCTACCTGATCCATCTTTCCCAGGCTCCGTCCATTCCTCTTTCCGAGGACAGTGTATGGGTCACGGCAGAAAAAATGCAGAAGGAATATAGCATTCCTTCTGCACTCCGTCTTTATTATTCCAAGATCATTTCAGAGAAGTAAACTGTTTCAAAACCTTATCCACAGCACTCTTATCCACCGTAAACTGCATAACACCGTTGACGCTGACGCGGTAGAAATTCTGTCCATCATATGGATAGATGATCATCTTTGTATCTTTTTTGCTCTCGCGAAAGGTAAACTGTGCTACCGGCTTATTTCCCTTCACAGACACCTTCGGATCAATATTACCACCCGGTGCCAGATAACTGATCACACCATAGGCTGTGGTAAACTGATCTGCATCCACTTTCTTTCCATTGCTCTTTACAGTATAAGTATACTCTGTCTCCGACTTTTTCTTTGTCTTGAAAACATCAAAGGTATACTTTTTTCCCTGATAAGAAAGCTCCACCTGATCAAGCTTTTCCTGATTTCCTGCATAAAGTCTTCCATATACACAGTCAAGAGGGTTGATGGTGATCATCTTGCTGACACTGGATTCCTCCATCAGATAAATGCCATCTTTTCCCTTCATCTTGACATAATAGCCGCTCTTGTCACTGTTTTCTTTTCCAATATACAATGTGACATTCTTTTTGGCAGTCCGGAAGGTTACCGTATATTGCGGCTGATCCAGACCGTACTTCTTCTCTAAGGCAGTATCCTTTTTATAGGACACACCTGCATTAAAACCTATATTTGTATAGCTTCCAAATAAATTCTGCAGGCCATCCTTATCCCCGGCTACCGGCTGTGTATACGGCTGTTTAATGGACCATCCGTAAATGTCCTTATATGGAGAATTCTTCTCATCGTATTCTGCTTCAAAGTTTTTCCCCTTCTGCTTCTCCACCTTCAGATACCGGATCTCATCTGCCTGCACGGTAGGAATATCCGGCACCGTCATGAGATCCCCCAGGCTGTAATCAAAGCTGCTGTAAAGAGAGGTAGAGATCAGATAAACCTTCTTTTCATCTCCTCCACAGTAAGCATATCTGCCGCCTCCGGATACTGACTCCATTCCCACATATATGGTTGTATCCTTACCAGACGAATCTGTCACAGTAACTGTCAGATCCGGTTTATCCAGATCATACTGTGTCAGATCATCACAGCTTGTGGTAACGGTTTTGGTTGCTGCAACTCCTGTCGTTTCATCCACCATATCCGTAATTCTGTCCTGATTCAGGGGATAGTTTTTATCGGATACCAGCTTCCATGTTTTTCCATCCTTTTCGAATGTTAACGATGATTTTTCTCCCTGGTATTTTACTTTTGTAATATCATCCGACGAAAGCTGAAACAATTCCTCGGCACTTTCCTCCGCTTTTTCCGCCTTTTGCCGTGCTGCCTGATAACGTGTCAATGCATAATATCCCACTCCCGCAGCAACAAGGATCAGACAAAGCACAAGGAGTGTCACTGTTTGTCTCTTTTTCCTGCTCATAGTTTATTTTCTCCTCCTTGTAAACCAGATTGCAAATCCTGTAAGCAGTAATCCAACAGGTACAAGAATTACAAGAACAATGGACCAGAGGATTGCACTGCCGGCACTCATGGTTATTGTGGAATAAGATAAGCTTTTTGCCTCAATAGAGG
>CAKRHL010000055.1 GCA_934338765.1 uncultured Lachnospiraceae bacterium
ATGCGAGGATGAATCTGCCTTCAACGATTGGTCAAAACTGGCGCTGGAGATTGAAGAAGGGCGAGTTTGGCGAGAAAGAAATTAAGCTTCTGGGGAAGATGGCAGATATTTATAACCGTTAATATAACAAAATAGATTGTTGATGTTATATAAAAGATTATGGTAATGAAAACAGATGTTAAAAATTAATATAAAATTGAAATCATCAGGAGGAGAAAAATGCTTGAGAAATTTGTAATGGATCACTATCAGAAAAGTTTAAAGGATTGCAGTAACGAGGAAATTTATATTGCATTGCTGAAGCTGGTAAAAGAGCAGGCAAAGCAGAAGGAAAGTCCTGCCGGGAAAAAGAAGGTTTATTATATCTCTGCGGAGTTTCTGATTGGAAAATTGCTGTCTAACAATTTGATCAATCTGGGTCTTTTTGATACGGTGAAAAAGGAGCTGGAGGAGAATGGAAAGAGTATTTATGAGATCGAGGAGATTGAGCCGGAGCCATCGCTGGGAAATGGTGGATTGGGACGTCTGGCAGCGTGTTTCCTGGACTCGATTGCGACATTGGGGATTCCGGGAGACGGCATTGGTATCAACTATCACCTGGGACTTTTTAAGCAGGTATTTGAGCAGAATCTGCAGAAGGAATATCCTAATCCATGGATTGAGAAAAACAGCTGGCTGACTAAGAGGGACAAAAGCTATACTGTGGAGTTTCGTGATCACATTGTAAAGGCTTCTCTGTACGATATTGCGGTCACCGGTTATGAGAACAGGACTAATCAGCTTCATCTGTTTGATATTGACAGTGTGGAGGAGAAGATCACAAAGGATGGTATTTCCTTTGATAAGGAGGATATTGAACATAATCTGACCCTTTTCCTGTACCCGGATGACAGCGATGAAAAGGGGCAGCTTCTGCGGATTTATCAACAGTATTTTATGGTGTCAGCCGGAGCGCAGCTTATTCTGGAGGAATGTGAGGCAAGGGGATGTAATCTTCACAATCTGCCGGATTATGCGGCAATCCAGATCAATGATACTCATCCGACGATGGTGATCCCGGAGCTGATCCGTCTGCTTCTGATCCGTGGCATCTGTATTGAAGAGGCTATGGAAATTGTGGCTAAAACATGTGCTTATACAAATCACACGATTCTTGCGGAAGCACTGGAGAAATGGCCGATTGCATATCTCCAGAAGGTTGTTCCGCAGCTTCTTCCGATCATTCATATTCTGGATAATGAGGCAAAGAAAAAATATCCGGATGAAGCCGTTGCAATTATTGATAAAGAAGACAGAGTACATATGGCGCATATTGATATGCACTATGGATATAGTATAAATGGTGTAGCATATCTTCATACGGAGATTTTGAAAAACAGTGAGCTGAAACCATTTTATGAAATTTATCCGGAGAAGTTTAATAATAAAACAAATGGTATTACCTTCCGCCGCTGGCTGCTTCATTGCAATGAGGAGCTGACTTCCTGGATCGAGGGGCTGATCGGCAATGGATTTAAAAAGGATGCCACAGAACTGGAGAAATTGCTGCAGTATCAGGGAGATCAGAAGGTGCTGGAAAGTCTGTTGCAGGTAAAGGCGGAGAAGAAAAAGCAGTTGAGGGAATATCTCTTGCGGACACAGGGAGTTGAGATTGATGAAAATTCGATTTACGATATTCAGGTAAAACGTCTTCACGAGTACAAGAGACAGCAGCTCAATGCACTTTATATTATTCATAAGTATCTGGAGATTAAGAGTGGCATTATTCCGGAAAAGCCGGTTACAGTTATCTTTGGCGCAAAGGCAGCACCGGCGTATGTGATCGCGAAGGATATCATTCATCTGATCCTCTGTCTGCAGGAGCTGATCAACAAGGATGAGCAGGTAAATCCATATCTTCGTGTGGTAATGGTAGAGAATTATAATGTCAGCAAGGCGGCACAGCTGATTCCGGCGTGTGATATTTCTGAGCAGATTTCTCTGGCTTCCAAGGAGGCGAGCGGTACCGGTAATATGAAGTTTATGCTCAACGGTGCACTGACGCTGGGAACTATGGATGGAGCAAATGTGGAGATTGCAGATCTGGTAGGAAAGGATAATATTTATATCTTTGGTGAGGACAGCGAGACAGTGATTGACCGGTATGCTAAGGGCAGTTATGTATCCCGAGATTATTATGAAAAGGATGCAGCTTTGAAGGAGGCCGTGGACTTTATCGTTGGCAGGGAAATGATGGCAGTGGGAGATAAAGAACACCTGACACGTCTGTACAACGAGCTGTTGAATAAGGACTGGTTTATGACGTTTCCTGATTTTGAGGATTATATTGCAACGAGAGAAAAGGCATATCATGATTATAATGATCGTATGGCGTGGGCAGAAAAGATGCTGGTAAATATCGCAAAAGCAGGATTTTTCTCATCTGACCGGACTATTGAGCAGTATGACCGGGAGATATGGAAGACAGGAACGAGCAAATAAAAAGCTAAGATATTTGTTGAAAAATAATGTAAGATAAAGAAACAATCATACTCTCTTTCGGTAGAAATACCGGAAGGGAGTTATTTGGCATATTGAAAAAGATGAGTTTTTTGAAGAACTTACAGGATTATTGGAAGCAGCATTTAGAAGGTGAAATTGTCATGAAAATTATCTTGAAAATTTAGAGAAAAATTTGGGTTTCCCGGGCAGATGTGGTAAACTAACTTTAAGAAAACATGTGAGAATCAACAGTAGTGATTTTTTGGAGGATTTACGGAAATAACAGATATCAAATCGTGTGGTCAAAGATGATATCTTATAGAAATGAGGTTGGATATGATTCAGATATTAATCGTGGATGATGAAAAAATAGAGAGAAACGGGATTAAATTTTTGCTGAAGCAGCTTCATATGGAGGCGGAGATCCGGGAGGCGGTCAATGGTGTGAAAGCATTGGAGGCTCTGGAGGAGAGTCCGGCGGATATTTTGCTGACGGATATTAAAATGCCTTTTATGGATGGGCTGGAGCTGGCAGAAAATGTCATGAAGAAATATCCTCAGACAAAAATGGTGATCTTTAGCGGATATGGAGAGTTTGAATATGCCAGAAAGGCAATGAAATCCGGTGTGGACAGCTATATTTTAAAGCCTGTGGATCCGGAGGAATTCCGCAATACCATGGAGAAGGTGCTGCAGGAAATTGAGGGAGAACGTCTGGAGGACGAACGCAAGGAAAAGAACCGTAATTTTGTCCGGGAGCATGTATTGTTGTCTCTGCTGAATGGTGCTGCTCCGCAGGATCTGGCGGCAAGCTTAGGGGGGACGGACAGTCTGGAGTATGTACAGGACTTTCATAATATGATGCTGCTGGAATTTGACAGGGAATTTTTTGGAAGGACAGGTCTGGATTTTCTGGAAAATCTCCGGGAGGAAATGAAAGAACCGTTTTTGTATCTGAATATGAATCCACAGCAGGGAATCATTCTGTTGGAACGGGAGATTGATGTGGAGACCCGAAAGGAAATGGCACAAAAGCTTCTGGATGCCATTCAGGAGAAATATGCAGAGAAGTGCTATATTGCGGTCAGCCGTGAGTTTGAGCGGCCGGTAAAGCTGGCTGAGGAAATGGAGCGTCTGGAGCTTCTGATGGAAAATAAATTTTATGTGCCGGAGGATCGTGTATTTAGTGAAGAACAGCAAACAGAAGCAAATCTTTCCCAGATTGATGATGATGCTCTGATGAAGCAGATCCGACAGGATATCAAAATGAAAGATATGGCGGGATTGCGTCGTCATTTTGAGGGATTATGTGAGAAATATCATGGGAAAAAGAATTTCTCCCAGATGTATGTAAAATTTATTTTTTCAAATTTATTGAAGGATGTATATGAAATACTGCCAAAGGAAAAGTCCGGTGGTCTGAATCAGGATATTGACCGGTTATACCGGACCAATGATTTCCAGGAGGTGACGGAAATCATTAATGAAGGTATTAAACTTTTGGAGCAGAGCTTTGCAATTAATCCACAGATGGAGCACCGGGAGATTGAGACTGTGAAGCAGTATATTTATGCACATTATGGCGAGGAGCTGAGTGTGGATATGCTGGCAGATCAGGTTTTTCTGGCTCCAAGTTATCTCAGTCATATTTTTAAAAAGGAGACAGGACAGAATCTCAGTAAATTTATTAAAGCACTTCGCATGGAGAAGGCGAAGGAAATGCTGGAGGAGACTCACAATAAAATTGTAAATATCAGTTATGCGGTGGGTTATCCGAATGTATCATATTTTTGTCAGAGCTTCCGGGAGTATTATGGTGTGAGTCCGCAGAAGTATCGGAATCAGTAAGCAGGAGAATGTAGGAAATGGTGGAACAGTATAGCGATGAAAAATAAGATTAAAAACTGGTTTGGTAATGCCAAAATACAAAAGAAAATAATGATCATATATATCTGCATTGGCACGATACCTATCCTGCTTTTGGGACTCTTTGCGTTGTCACAGGAGAGAAAAACCCTGATGGAGAGAGAGCGGAGGAATATTGAGGATTCTCTGTCACAGGGGGCATCCCAGTTGAAGTCCCAGATATTGGTCTACAATAATCTGTCGGATTATATTGCATTTAACCAGCCGATCTCGGATGTGCTGATCGGTGATTATGATGACATTTTTTCTATGTATGAGCAGTATACGGCGACGGTGGATCCGGTGCTTTCTTCTCTGAAGTACTTCAATCCCAATATCAACCAGATCACCCTATATCTGGATGAGGATATTGTAAAGCATGATACAACGGTAGATTCACTTCATAACATTGAGGGCGAAAAATGGTACAGAGAATATAAGGATTCCGTAAATCAGAAAGTAAAATGGATCATTGATGGAAAAGAAAAGACGTCTTTTTCTGCGAGAACCATGCCAATTATGGAGCAGAATAAACAAAAAGGTATTTTATATCTGGATGTGAATTATGATACTTTATTTTCAGGGTTTGATGATATTTCCAGAGACGGTTATGGGCTATATGTCATAGATAAAGCCGGCAATGTACTGTTTGAGAAGGACACTTTTGACCAAAATAATGAAAATAAGGCTGTCACAAAAAAAGACAGAAGAGATCAAAGTACCAAAAATGGGATAGTAGATAAAAGCAGGTTATCATTAAAAAAATTAAAAGAGAAAATGGCAGATCAGGCAAAGGGAAAGAGGAGTAATTATCTGATCGTGTCTGCAGATGCCGGGGTAGATGACTGGCAGGTGATCGCATATCAGCCACAGAAAATGATGGCGAGGGAAGTGCAGACGCTGGTTGTGCTGATCTTTGGGATCATTGCCATCTGTATCGTAACGTCAGTTGTTGCTTCAAAAGCATTTTCAAGGTTCGTGGTGCGGGATATTGAGCGGCTGCGGGATAATATGCAGGCGGTAGAGGAAGGTAATATGGAGCTTACGGTTACCAGTGATGCGAAGGATGAGGTGGGAAGCCTGATCCGTGGTTTCGGAAGCATGCTGGGGGAGATCAACCGGTTGATCCATGAAGTATATGAAAGTAAGCTGACTCAGAGAAAGTCAGAAATGACAGCACTTCAGGCACAGATCAATCCACACTTTCTTTATAATTCTCTTTCGTTGATCAACTGGAAGGCTCTGGAAGCAGGGCAGCAGGATATTAGCAAGATCACGCTGGCATTATCCTCTTTTTACCGGACCTCTTTGAACCGGGGCAAAAATGTGCTGACCATTGAGAAGGAAATTGAAAATATGAAGTCCTATCTGGAAATTCAGCTATGTATGCACGATAATGACTTTGATGTGATCATGGACATTGATGAGGAGATCCTTCCATATCAGACATTAAATCTGCTGCTGCAGCCTTTGGTGGAAAATGCCATTGATCATGGAATTGATCTGAAGGAGGAAGGTAGAGGATATATTAAAATAATAGGACGTAAAGATGACAGCAATATTTATCTGACGGTGGAGGATAATGGTGTGGGAATCGAACCGGAGCTTTTGTCGTCGATATTGGAATTTAAGACAAAGGGGTATGGTGTCCGGAATGTGAACCAGAGAGTCCAGCTCTATTATGGGGAGGAATACTGCCTGAGGATTGAGAGCGAGGTAGGAAAGGGAACCAGGTGTACCATAAATATTCCACAGGTGATGAAGGTGTAAGAGTGGACAAGAAAGGATTCAAAAATCATTATTTCATGTGATGTGAATATATGATATACTTTCTAAGTGTTAGTACATATAAAGGTTTTGAACAATGTATAGTTATTCCCGAATATGCCGATAACGAAAACTTGTTAAAAAGGCTTTATGAGTATGCTGACATAGCAGATAAATGATTTTTAGATACATGAAATTATAATAGACAGGAATGTGAGGTTACAAGATGCCAGTTTTTGATTTTAATCAGGAGAAGAAGGACGCAGTCAAAGCAGAGAAGACATACGAATTAGTTTATTCCAATGAAAGAGTGCCGGATGTGTCACATCCGATCATGCTGCTGTCGGATGAGGAAAAGAAGCTTATGCATCATTCTTCCGGTATGTTTACAGCACCGACGAAGGGAACGGCATTTACCTGTGACGAGGAAAGCACGTCCCATGATATTTTACAGATCGATGCCCGTTTTGAAAAGCTGGTGAAGTGGCTTGGAGAGAACCATATTATGGTTAAGCTGTCCGGTGCCAGTACAGATCAGGGATATGCAGTTTACAAGATATTTGAGACCGGTGTGGCTATGAGAGGTACGAAGCTTTCCGGAGAAAATGGATTTTTGCAGTTTATGATCGAGCGGTTGCTGCAGAGTGATGCACCTTCGAAGGAAGTTGTCGATTTTGATGAGATCGAAGACTCCGATGATATGAAGCTTACCAGTATTCAGAGTATTACGGATTATCTGATGTGCGCGGGAAGTACCCTTCCGGACAATATCCGTTTGTGGGCGAGACGTAATCTTGCAGTAGCGAAATCTACAGAGGTGACGCCGGAGGAGCGCCGTCATGCACAGCGTGCGCTTTCTATTATGTTAAATATTCAGTGGAAAAATACGGATTTCCAGCCAATCGATCCGGTGGAGGCGAGAAAAATTCTCGACGAGGAGCTGTACGGACTGGACAATGTAAAGCAGCGTATTATTGAGACGATCATTCAGATCAACCGTACCCATACTCTGCCGGCATATGGTATTCTTCTGATCGGACCTGCCGGTACCGGAAAGTCACAGATTGCTTATGCCGTTGCAAAGATTTTGAAAATGTCGTGGACAACTCTGGAAATGAGTTCCATCAATGATCCGGAGCAGCTTACCGGAAGCTCCCGGATTTATGCCAATGCAAAGCCCGGTCTGATCATGGAGGCATTTGCCAACGCAGAGAGCTCCAATCTGCTGTTCATCATCAACGAGCTGGACAAGGCTTCTGCCGGAAAAGGAAATGGAAATCCGGCGGATGTATTGCTGACGCTTTTGGATAATCTTGGATTTACGGATAACTATGTGGAATGTAATATTCCGACTACCGGAGTTTACCCGATTGCTACGGCGAATGACAAGGCGGCCATCAGTGCACCACTTATGTCGCGTTTTGCCGTGATCGAGCTGCCGGACTACAGCCCAGAAGAAAAGAGAGTAATCTTTACCAAATTTGCGATGCCAAAGGTATTAAAGAGAATTGGTCTGCGAAGCGAGGAGATTGTGATCACAGAGGAAGCACTGGATGCGATCATGGATATTTTTAAGGATACATCAGGAATTCGTGATATCGAGCAGGCAGCAGAGCATATTGCTGCAAATGCACTGTACCGCATCGAGGCAGAGAAGATGGTATGCGTTACTTATACGGCGGAGATGATCCGGGAGTTACTGAAATAAATAAGCTACTAAAATAAAAACCAGCCTGAATTTGATCTCACTCCAAGGGGAGTTATTTAAAATCAAATCCGGGCTGTTTTATTTTACAAGTGGTTACTCGAATCCACATCCTGTGCGCTTAAACGAGTTGTTTGCGAAACGATGTATCGGATTATTTTGTCTTATCCTTTTTGAGCTCGTTCATTCTCATGGCACGAACCTTCAATGGGAGACCCCATAATGTGATGAAGCCCTCTGCGTCATGGTGGTCATACATATCACCTGTGGTGAAGGATGCCAGTGACTCACTGTACAGAGAATATGGAGAAGTTGTTCCGTTTTTAATGATATTGCCCTTGTAGAGACGAAGTTTTACTTCACCGGTTACATACTGCTGTGTTACATCAACGAATGCGGAGATGGCTTCACGTACAGGTGTGAACCATTTACCCTCATATACGATGCTTGCAAGCTTGCTGCCAAGCTCTAACTTCAATGCGATGGTGTCACGGTCAAGAACAAGCTCCTCTAACTGCTGATGTGCTTCCATCAGGATTGTTCCACCCGGAGTCTCATATACACCACGGCTCTTCATACCAACGACACGGTTCTCAACGATATCAACAATACCGATACCGTGCTTTCCACCGATGGTATTCAGTTCACGGATAATATCAGCAACTTTCATTTTCTTGCCGTTCAGAGCAGTAGGAACACCCTTTTCAAAGGAAATAGAAAGCTCTACATCCTCATCCGGTGCCTTCTCTGGTGTAACACCCAGAACAAGCATATGATCGTAATTTGGTGCCTGAGCAGGATCCTCAAGCTCCAGTCCCTCATGGCTGATATGCCAGATATTTCTATCACGGCTGTAAGACTGATCAGTTCCAAATGGAAGATCAATGCCGTGTGCCTTACAATACTCAATCTCTGCCTCACGGGAATCCATACCCCATCTGTCGTCACGCCATGGAGCGATAACCTTGATATCTGGAGCAAGTGCTTTGATACCAAGCTCAAAACGAATCTGGTCGTTACCCTTACCGGTTGCACCGTGGCAGATTGCAACGGCATTTTCCTTACGGGCAATCTCTACCAGCTTTGCAGCGATCGTAGGTCTTGCCATAGCAGTTCCCATGAGATATTTATGTTCGTAAACGGCACCGGCCTGTACACAAGGCATAATGTAGTTTTCGCAAAGATCATCAACAACGTCCTCAATGTAAAGCTTAGAAGCACCGGAGAGCTTTGCACGCTCCTCTAATCCATCGAGCTCCTCGCCCTGTCCACAGTCGATACAGCAGCATACAACCTCATAGCCGTATGTTTCCTTTAACCATGGAATAACTGCAGTTGTGTCAAGTCCGCCTGAGTAGGCTAAAATAACCTTATCCATCTTTTTGTCCTCTTTTCTTTTTGTTGTGAATACTTGGTTCTGAAAATCATACTGTGTCAATGCGGCGGAGGCATAGCCTGCCACACTCTTCTATCATAGCGTAAATGGTATAAAATGACAAGATTTGATTTGCTGTCTTCTTGACATTCCAGGTTTATTATTATAAAGTTAAAATTGGTTGATAACAATAGACTTAAGATGCTTTTACTATTATTTATTGAGCACCGGGAAGGGGAATAACCATGGAATATTTGAAGTTATGCGACAGTGACTATCGTTTTATGCAGGTCGTGTGGAAATATGCACCGATTCCATCCGGAGAGCTGGTAAAGCGGTGCGATCAGGAGCTGGGGTGGAAGAAATCCACAACTTATACGGTGATCCGCAAGCTGTCAGAAAAAGGATATATTCGGAATGAGGATGCGGTTGTTTCGGTGCTGATCCCACAGGAACGGGTGCAGCGGGATGAGTCCAATTATTTTGTGGAGAGAACATTCGGGGGATCATTGCCCGGATTTCTGACTGCATTTCTGGGGGGAAAACATATTTCCAAAAAGGAAGCGGAGGAGATCAAAAAGATCATAGATCAGTATAGCAAGGGGTAATGTATATGAAAAAATTTGATGGTAGAAAAAAGTTGTATGCGAAAAGGGTTTTAATTGAATCTGTAATAATGGTTCTAATGCTTTGCGGGTGTTCGGATCACACAGTGGATGATCCGTTTTCTAAAGATACGGGTTATCAGGTCGAAATGGTAAAAAATCAGTCTGATGATAAAGGTCAGGCGGTATGCGATTATAAAATTTTCCATAAGAAAGACGGACTGCTGATGCAAGATGTTTATGGAGATGCGATGTATGGTGATATTGATGGGGATGGAAAATGTGAGGCAGCTTTTGTAACCATGGAGGGTTCCGGAATTCAGAGAATGTGCGTTTATGTTGTAGACGCAGATAAAAAAGTGGCTGTTTCCAAAAAAATTGATGTTATGTATGATATTTTTGATATTAAAGGGGTCGAAAATGTAGGAGATATCAGAGTCACAAATGGTCAGATGAAGAAAAATGAAATACAGATGGAGGTGAGTGGAGCAAAGTATAAAGTCGAAATGGAAGCGGATGGAACGGCAGCAGGTACAGTGGATGGAACAGAAGCCAAGGTGGTTGCTGCCAGTGATATTAAGGTGCAAAATATTACAGAGGATTGGAAGAGAAGATTTGAGGAGGAATCGCGTATTGAAAAATAATTGGAGAAAGAATTTATGGTGTGTTGTGGTTACGGTAATGATTCTGGTGCCTTTGTGGGGGCAGGGCAGCAGGGCAAAGGCGGCAGAAGCTGGCAGTCTGGAGATTAATGAGCAAAATTTTCCGGCAGACTGGCTTCGAACCGTATTGAAAACAAAATATTATGATATCAATGGAGATGGGGTACTTTCCCAAGAGGAAATTAAGCAGATTAATATTGTGGAAAATTTTGTTGAGCAGGGTTCAGAAATTGTAACACCGAAACAGGCGTTGGTTGTAACATATATAGGAGATGAGACGACAGAGCAGATTATTTCCGGAAATGATCTGTGGGAAAAGGATACCATAGATGTCCGTGGAATAGAGCATCTGACCTCCTGCACGAGTCTTTCTCTGGCGAAGGTGAAGGGGAATACATTAAAAATCGAAGGATGTCCGAAATCATTGAAATACATATGGCTGACAGCATCGGAGATCAACCGGGTAGAAGTCGCAGGGAATAACATAACCTGGTTTTCTCTCTGTGAATATGACCGCTGGAGCTTCAAAGAGGCAGAGGCCATGGCATGCCGGATAAATGAGCTGGATGTATCCCGATGTAAAAATCTGGAATGGCTTGTCTGTGATTCTCCGACACTGGCAACAGTGGATGTAAGTCAAAATAAGAATCTGGAAAGATTATCGTGTAATGGAAATCAAATGACAAGTCTTAATGTGAGTCAGAATAAAAATCTCAGTGATCTTGAGTGTGACAAAAATCAGTTGGAAACGCTGGATCTGAGCAACAATAATAAATTATATACTTTAAGTGCACAGGACAATAAATTAAAAAATATTAAGCTTGCCAAAAATATTCTCAGAGTGGTCAATGTTAAGGATAATCAGTTGACATCATTTGCAACAGAACTATGTCCTAATATCAGGACATTGAATGTGAAAAATAATTACATTAAAAAGCTGGATCTGACAAAGTGTAAGGGATTGGAAGTACTGAGTTGTAAGCAAAATCAGTTGAGAAAGCTGGATCTGAGCAATAACGCGGAGCTGAGATGGGTTTCCTGTCGTCAGAACAGGATTCGTACTTTGAAGCTGCCAAATGTGAATTTTACAGACAGTAATAATAGTATGGATGAGGATTTTGATGAAATTAATGAATCGGACAGTCTGTTTTGTGAAAATCCAACGGATATTTTGGATCTGAGTAAGATAAAGAATTTTAAGAAGATTTCCAGAAAAACAGTGAAAGAATTTATAAACGGAAAGTTTCACCGGTCCCCGTATTTTGAGGAGAAAAAGGTCGGTTCCAGAAAAATAAAAAAACTGATCATCAGCACTAAGTTGTCAGAAAGTGACCGTATATGGCTTATGAAGAAGGC
>CAKRHL010000056.1 GCA_934338765.1 uncultured Lachnospiraceae bacterium
CCGTCCGATGTCGGCATCAACTGCTGGGAGATAACTGCCAGCAATACCATTGCTAACTGCACACGGATCTGCTGCTGCTGATGTGGCGGGAATACATCGATAACACGGTCGATGGTTGCTGCCGCACCAATTGTATGCAAGGTAGAAAATACAAGATGGCCGGTCTCGGCTGCTGTTATCGCTGCACCGATCGTTTCCTGATCACGCATCTCTCCTACGAGGATAACATCCGGATCCTCACGGAGCGCTGCACGGATACCATTTGCAAAGGAAAGAGTATCAAATCCGATCTCTCGCTGATTAACAATAGAGTTTTTATGCTTATGAAGGTACTCGATCGGGTCCTCCAATGTAATAATATGCTCTTTACGATTCTCATTGATCATATTGATCAGAGATGCCAGTGTGGTAGATTTACCACTACCGGTAGGTCCCGTAACCAGTACCAGACCACGCTTTCTTTTGGCCAGATCCATAACAGACCATGGAAGACCTAATTTCTCCGGTGCCGGGATCACGGTATTGATCAGACGAAGCACCGCTGCGAAAGAATTCTTCTGACGGAATACGTTACAACGGAAACGCCCCAACGCCTCTGTACTATAGGAGAAATCCGCCTCTCCGTCTCTCTTTAATGTAGCGACCTGTCTCTCATTCATAATAGAAAGCACCAGTGTCTGTGTATCGTGTGCTGTCAGCACATGAGGAATAATATCCTCGATCGTACCATTTACACGCATCTTCGGAGGAAGTCCCACTGTAATATGTACGTCGGATGCTCCCACATCTCTGGCAATCTCCAGCAAACTGTCCATTGTGATTTCCATTTGTAAACCCTCCATATTCTATAGATTAATTATCATAAGCGACACGATGTACCTCCTGCAGTGTCGTAATACCCTTCAATACCTGTTTATTGGCTGACATAACGAGTGTATTCATCCCCTCTGCGATTGCCTGCTTCTCCAGCTCCTCCGCCGTACCACCGGTTGCAATGATACGCTTGAGATTCGGAGACATCTGCATGATCTCATAAATACCGATACGCCCTTTATAACCGGCACCGCCACACTCCAGACACTCTTCATTTGGCTCGATATGTGGGATCAACACTTCCTCTCCCCACTTCTCCTCCGGAATACCAAGCTCCTTCTTCTCCAGATCATCTGCCGGTACCATACGTTTGCACCGCGGACAGACACGACGGAGAAGTCGCTGGGCAATAACTCCGATCACCGCATCGGAGATCAGATAATTCTCAATCCCCATATCCGCCAGACGGCTGATGGTACTTGCCGCACTGTTGGTATGAAGTGTACTAACTACCAAGTGACCTGTGATAGCGGACTCAACGGCAATTCCTGCAGTCTCACCGTCTCGGATCTCACCGATCATGATAATGTCCGGATCCTGACGGAGAATGGAACGGAGTGCCGCCGCAAAGGTAAGTCCCGCTTTGGCATTAACCTGGACCTGATTGATACCGTTGATATTTGCCTCGACAGGATCCTCTACCGTGATAATATTTACTTCATCCGTATTTAACTCACTAAGTGCCGTATACAAAGTCGTAGATTTACCGGAACCGGTAGGTCCAGTAACAAGCATGATACCATTGGGATGCTTCAGGATATCCTCAAAGCGGTGAAGCTCCTCCGGCTCAAAACCGAGATCCTTCTTGTCACGGCTCAGGGCAGTCTTCTGCGCAAGACGCATAACGATCTTCTCACCGTATACCGTCGGAAGGATGGACACACGGATATCATACTCCTGTCGGTCGACGATCTGTGTCATACGACCATCCTGAGGCTTACGTTTCTCAGAGATATCCATACCGCCAACGATCTTGATACGGGCTACCATCGCTGAAAGCAGCGAAATATCATGACGCATCGCCTCCTGAAGCACACCGTCGACACGGAACCGGATACGGAGCTGATTCTCCAAAGGCTCGAAATGAATATCTGATGTTCTCTTATGTACCGCCTGCTCTATGATCTGATTGACCAGACGAACGATCGGCGCCTGCTTAACCTCCTCAGACTCTTCCTTTCCTTCCTTATTGCCATACTTTTCACGACGTTCTGCAGCAAACTGGTCTGCCACCTTCATCGCCTCGGAATTACCATAAAAACGATCCAATGCCTGTGATACATCCTTGACCGTGGTAACGCGAACCTCGATCTGCATACCCGTGATGATGGAAAGATCATCCATCGCGATCATGTCCAGCGGATCTGAAAATGCTACACGGAGGACATTGGGATTGTCCGGAGCAAACTCATACGGCAGAAGCATATACTTTCGAAGTACCTTCTCATCTACCAGTGCCAGCACCTCGTCCTCAATAGTAATGCCCGCCAGATGTACACGTTCCAGTCCCATCTGATGACAAAGTGCCTCGGCAATGATCTCATCATTCATGATGCCCATGTCCACAAGGGTCATACCAAGCTTCTGACCATTGCCCGCTTCCTTCTGCTTCTTTAATGCTTCCTCTAACTGCTCCTGTGTAATAACACCCGCTCCAAGCAACAGATCTCCCAGTCTTTTCTTTCTACGCAATCTGCTTGCAATCGAATTATCCATGCCAGATCCCCCTATTCATCCTTTTTCACCGGCCCCACTCTCGTTCCGGCGCCTTCTTCTCCTTTGTCCGAGTTTTGACAACATATTTATATTATTATATACGTTTATGAGCTATTTAGCAAGCGTAAACGAGAAATTCACGAAATGGTTTACGTAAGGCAGATCAATGAAATAAGCCGGCTTGATAACCGGCCTCTTTTTATCTTTCTGTTTGAAATGTGATCTTATAATGCCGCAGGAACGACTGCAGCGCCTCCTCCCACAGACTCTCCCCTGTTTTGTCCAGCGTAAAGGACGGATAAGAAACAACAGGAACCATCAAAAGCTTCCCATTCTCAAAGCGGATCTGCAGACGAAGTGATGGCATTTCTGTCACTTCTTTCCCGGGATCTGTCCCCAGAATCTGCTTTCGCTGCCTGTCGGAGGTTTCCAGATCAATATACATCTTATCCGGCGACTTTTTTCCTTTAATAAATCCAAAGACAGTATCTCTCATCTCCCCCCATGTCATATATCCGCTGTCATGGGCTCCCTTCTCCTGCTGCAGCTGCTGCCACTGTTCACTGTCGTACCACCCGGATCGTCTTTTTCCGTGGAGTACCAGCTCCGATGATGTAACCGCCCTTGCCTCAAAAAGCAAAAAATGATCAAAGGTCTCTTTCAATAATAAATGTGCCATAAAATTTTTTATATCAATAATTTCTATCACTATCATAAAAAACCTGCTTTCTGTACATAATAGTACCACGACAAGGCTGACTGCCGCAAAACTCCGGAGACGGCATTTCTTCCCTTGTCTTGACTATAAATCATGCTGGAGGACTTAATGATGAAAAAAGATGCAAACACCATGAAGGAAGTGGCAGAAAGATGTACCAAATACTGCCGCTGTGATAACTGTAACTGCTCAAACTCAAGCAGAGATGACGCTATCTCCTGTCAGAACTGTACCCACTACACTCCTGACACAGTATGTGACATTGATCTGTATGAGGAGATCGTGGACAACCACAATCTGTAAGGGAAACAGCCTGCAGCAAAATAGCCGGAGCTTTGTCCGGCTATTACATATCCTTCTATCTCCCTACAAATACGACAATAGATCGCGGTGGCACAATAGTCTTCTTCTGGCTCTCCAGAGAAGGCTTTTTGTGGCGTCGTTTTCTGCGTGTCGGCTGCGGAATCGTACTGAAGGTGTTGCCGTACGTTTCCACTGCCGGATACCATTCTCTCTCCCCGGGCAGATTGGGCAAATCAAAGGATATACATGGAATCATCTGCCGTCCCATCCGGTTTCTGCTGATAATCTCCATATAAAAGTACCGCTAACATCCTGCTATAATAGGAAAAGTCCACTCTCCACGCCTGTGTACCGTGCACTGACACATCCGGCATGCCACAGGACAACGAATCAAACATATAAAGCTCTCTGCCCTGATGAAGCACCGGATGCTCCTTCCGAAAAGCGATCAGCTTCCGGACATACTCCCGGATCTCCGTCCTGTTCCCTGTCATCCTCCAGTCAAGCCACGTAATCTCATTGTCCTGACAATAAGGATTATTGTTACCCTCCTGACTATTGCCAAACTCATCTCCCGCCAGAAGCATAGGCGTCCCCTGTGCCAGAAGCATCATGGCAAATGCATTGCGGATCTGGCACATACGCCGGGACATAATATACTTCTTGCGGCTCTTGCCTTCCACACCGCAATTCCAGCTGTAATTGTACTCTGTACCGTCCTGATTACTTTCTCCGTTTTCGTCATTGTGCTTTACATCATAGGATACCAGATCCATCATGGTAAATCCATTGACATGGGTCATAAAATTGATCGGTGTCATTTCACTGCTGCCTCTGCGGAATAAGCCTGCAAAGCTCTCTACCTGTCCCTCATCACTCTTGAGATAACGGCGGGCACAATTCATAAAGCCCTCATTATACTCCGCCAGCATACCATTATCTCCGGCTCCTGCCACCAGCTCCCGGTTCCAGTAATCCGTCAGCAGCTTCACCCCTGACAGAATCGGATCCGAAACAAGCAGCTGTGACGGCATGACCTCCTGATTGACACGGAATCCATCCACATGATACTCAAGCACCCATCTCCTCAGGCAATCTTCCATAAGACAGACATTGGTGCCCGGCATAAAGTAGATATCCATCAAAACTTCTATCCCCGCCTGATGAAGGCTCCGTACCAGTGTCTTAAACTCCACTCCCGCATCGTGCGGATCTGCTGCATACGCAGCCTTTGGGGCACAGTAATACGTCTCGCTCTGACCATATCCCCAATAATTGAGCTTTTCCTGCTCCACCGGTTTTCTCTTACTTACCGGCTGGCTTTTGTCTGCCACAGCCTGTCCTGCAGCCCTCACAGCCGGCTTTGCCGGTTCTCCGTGAGCCTTCTTTTGTGACCTGATCTCGTCAAATTCATAACACGGAAGCAATAATACTGCATTGATTCCCAAATCCTTCAGATATGGAATCTTTTCCCGAAGACCGTCAAAGCTGCCACGATGTGCTACTTTGGAGGATACATGCTTTGTAAAGCCTCTGACATGAAGCTGATACAGGATCATATCTGAAAACGGAATATTTAAGGGACTGTCATCCTGCCAGTCAAAACTCTCCAGACTGATCCCGCCCCGGATATCCGTCCTGCCGCGTTTTCCCCAGCGCTCCCTGCCATGGATCACGGCAGCATAAGGATCCACAAACTCCTTTCCGTCCACCTCATACATATATTCATACTCACGGGATAACACCTCCGCTACCATGTGCTCTTCATCCGTACCCGGACAATCTGTGAGCTTTACAAAGTAAACACTCCCCCTCCTGTACTCCTTGGACAGACGTATCCTGCAAGATGGGCGTTTCTGACCTGTCCTGTATATATTGAGATAACATTCCTCTCCCTTAGGAATGGAAACCGCAAACTGCACTCCATCTGCCACCTTTGTAACCCCAAAGGGCAGTGTATTTCCCTGTTTATATTGAAACATTTTTTCTGTCTTGTTCATGTATCTCCAGCCTTCCCAGTTGTTTTGCCGTGTTTCACTTGTGTTCACGACGTTAGTGTATTTTATTGTACTACATTTCATCAGGGAGTGTCAAAGCATTTCCTTGAAACCACAAGTGCAAAATGATATAGTATATACTGATTTAATATTTTTTTTCGATACATACAGGAGGTAATCCATGATAAACAAAAAAACATACCCTTACGCTATAGCAGCCTTTATCCCGGCAGTCTTATTTGCTCTGCTCCGACTTCTGTACGTCATATCCGGCGCCACCTGTCAGACGGGTTTTCTTGCCTGGCATATTCTTCCATTTCTCATAGTCGCCGGAGGTTGTTTTTATTTTTTTCTGACACATTCTTCCTTTGTGTCTCTGAATATATGGCAGTTGCTTTTGTTATGTACCGCTTACAGCTTTTGTTCCTACAGTCTCCTGCAGGAGACGAGTATCCCAAATCTTCTGCTTTACGCTGTATTTCCGGTCATATTCCATCACTTTGAAAATATGATCCTCTACGGAAAATACCTTCCTTTTGCGGTTCTTTGTGCTGTCATGCTGTTGATCTGTCCGGAAACCGGTATTCAGGCAGCCCTTTTACTGCTCGTCCTTGGACTACTGATGCTACAGGTCCAGAAACAGCTCTCCTTTGGCAATTTTATCCATCTGCTCCTTGTATTCCTTTTCTCTTTCTGTCTGGGAGCTGCCAGAGTTGTTTTTTATCTGGCCCCATATATTGCAGAACATTCCGGCTACGCCTATGAAGGCTTTTCTACCTCCTATGCCCCTGCCATCCTGATCAGCCGCTTTTTACCGGGTGGAATCGCTTCCCGCTTTATGGCAGGTACCTCAAACCGTATGGATCTTTTTATAGGAATGTTTCCTTTGCTTTTATTTTTCCTCTTTTTCTTCACAAAAGAGATTAAAACGTCCCAAAAAGTTATGACGGCTGTTTTTACCGGTATCATATTGGCAATGATGGAGTTTTCTCCGGTCTATTATGTGTTTAATCTGTTTCATATCACATATCATACCACCTTATCCATTGCCTTTTTTCTGGTCTTCTGGATGCTTTATACCGGCGCACAGGCATTATCAGTCAATACTCCTGTTCACTGCAACAGGCTTTTTCCTGCTGTCCTGATCGTATGTTCTATGATCGCAGTCTCCCTGATCTGGGCTTTTCGCAATTTTCATGCAATCGCATTTCTGATCATGACCGCCCTTATGATCATAGAGTCTCTTTTTCTTTTCCTGAGCAAAAAGAAAAGTAGCATATATATCCTGCTGTTTGCCATCACGGCAGCAGAATTAATATCACAGGGATATTTCAGCACCAGCAAGAACCATCTGATCACAACCGCATCTCCCACGACCTCCTTGATATGGGATTCTTTCCATACCACAAAGCAGCAGTCCAAAAGCACATCGAAGTCCACACCGGAAACAGATTATCAAGCATTTATCCGGAAACATCAGGATGAAGAAACAGAAAATATCTTAAAACAGCTCCACTCCCAGACCACTCTGAAGGAATCCGAAAAGCTTAAATACTGTAAAACTGCATTTCCGGACGATTTTCAGATCATTAATGGGCTCTGTAAGAAGCTTGGATTAAAAAAGACTCTTTTTACACCATGTGATTACACTGTACACTTTACCCATTCTAAAAAGTATACCATCACCCCTGAAGGACATCACATCTATGCCGCTTCCCTCAATGAAACTTCAGACATGTCTACCGTTTATGCCCATTTCAATATATATTTTCAACAAAAATATAACAACAGATATGTATATCAAATTGATAACCTGTCTGGAAATTTGATCAAACTTGATTCTAAAATATGTAAAGGAACCTCTCTTGATTATATACCTCTTACTGTAGCAAAAGATGCCGTAACAAACTTCCAAATTCAAATATATCAGATGAATGTAACTGCCTTTCAAGATCTCACTAATCTCTTAGAGAAGAATACCTCCTCTACAGAAGATAATTCTGCCTCCTATTTTTTGTATGATTATATAGGCATAGGTATTACCCTCGTCTCCTTGTTCTGTCTGGCGTTATTATATCTTTACGATCACAAGGAGAGACTCTACCGCCGTATGTATGCAGCCAAGGAACGCTTAAATCATATCTCCTTTTTGCATGCCATCTCACATTTTATCACATCCCACGCCATCTACCTGCTCTCCTTTTTGATCCCATTTGCTGTCTTCGCCATAGTAATGATCATCTGCGATGCCACTCCTTTTGGGTCATACTGCATCCTTGACGGAGATGGCGTCATGAACAGTATACCGACGTTTTTGGATCATTATTATAAATATCAGAACGGAAACCATTTCCTGTCCATGAATCTCGGATATGGTTCTGACCTTTCCCAGTCATATTTTGTCCATCTGCTCTCAAAGCTTTACCATTATCTTCCATTAAACGCACTGGTGCCTTTGATGGAATGGTCTCTCGGTATCGGCCTGGGACTCTGCGGACTGAATATGACTATCTATATGACACACCGCAAAAGACAGATTCCTGCGAATACACGGGATTTCCGTCTGCTGCTTCCTGCCTGCATGTACTCCATGAATGCCTATATCCTTGCAAGCCGCAATTATCCAACCTGGTATCTGCCGTTGCTTCTTTTTCCTCTGGTAATGCTGTCTATGGACTATCTCATGGAGCAGAAAAAGTGGCTTCCTTATACTCTGCTTCTTGGCATCTGTATCCTGTTTGAGATCCAGCTTACCATGTTTGTATGCATTTATCTGGTCATCCACTTTTTTACCTACCACTTTACCAATATCCGAGATCTGCTTCAAAAAGGAATCCGATTTGCTCTTGCTTCCCTGTTAGGCGGAGGCTGTGGCTTTCTGACCGTCTTTCGTACTCTGACGATTTATCAAGGCAGCGGCTATTCTGAATTGGACAATATATTCCCTTCTTTGGGATTTCATGGAAGCTTCTGGGAGGAGTGGCGTAAGCTCATGCTGTTTACTCCTACCAAATCTGTCAGCTCCAATAACGGCGATATCAGCCTCTACTGTGGCGTGTTTACACTGCTCCTTGTACTGGCTTACTTTCTGTACAAAAAATGCCGCCTGTCAGACAAGCTCCGTTATCTGCTGCCCATCATATTCCTTTGCCTCAGCTATAACGGCCAGGTCCTATCCTACCTTTGGAATGGTCTGCATTATCAGTCCAGCTGTCCAAACCGCTATGCATTTCTCTTGATATTCCTTTTTGCTGAGCTAGCTTATGAGGGGACTATCCTTCTGCCATCTCTGTCCCTGCGCAGAATGCAGATCCTCCTGTTAAGCTGCTTTGTCTTTTTCATCTGCTGCGATGCCTTTACCTCTGCAGGAAAAACATATTCCATCCTGTGTACTCTGGCGTGTCTGATCATTTATTACGTGATCCATTGCTTCTATCGAAAAGAAAGCGCAAAACACTATTATTATGCCTTTGTCCTTTGTGCCCTTCTGGAGTTAAGCATGAACATGATATATACTCCAAACAACTGGAGCACTTCTTCCCTAAAGAGCTTTGGTGATTATCAGACAGCACAATCGCTCTTTAACAAAGCTCCCCTCAAAAGTACCGGAGAGTATTACCGTACCTCCTTCTGCGGTGTCCGCAGCTTTAATCAGGGGCAATATAACAATACCGGCTGTCTCAATGGTTTTAATACCTGTTTAAGCGAATCCCAGCTTTATCTTCACCAGCAGTATGGATTTAGTACAACGACAAATTCGATGTATGTTGATACCATTGCTAATCCATTGAATATGTCAATGGCATCCTGTAAATATATATTCCTTCCTGTATACTCAGAGCACGCCATTCTTGACCTAGATCAATACAATTATATTGGTATGTGGCCAGATAGTCATTTCTACGTATTCGAGAATGCAAATGTATGTTCTCTTGGATACTATTATCCCAAAGAAGTGATTGACCAAAAATTGATGTTAAGCCCGATTTCCCTTTATTACCTTCAGCTCGGAAATATTTATACAAAAAAAACAACTCCAATATACGATTATAGCGTTATTAGCTATAATACAAACCCAACTGCAAAAAACAGCTATTACTTTACGGATCAGTCCGGGCAGATCATATCCCGCAAGAGGGCCGGATATATTATGGATCATCTGGATATCGCCGCTGTTCGCTCCTCACAGGTAAAAATGCATATTAACTATACAGCACCAAAGAACGCCCGTTACTATCTAGCATCCTACAATATTACTCCTCTCGGTGCCATGACAAAGGGAAAAAATCACATAACTCTCAATCTTCCAAATACAGATTTGCTTCAGAACAGCTACCTGAACATTTTGATCTACAATAAAGAAAACGTCCAGCAAATGCTTGACTGTATCCACGAAAATCAGTTGACAGATATCTCCATTGCCAACGACACCATCACCGGCACATCAAACTACGAACAGGATGGATACACCGTTTACAGTCTGGCTTACAGCAAAAACTGGCATGCTTATGTGGATGGAAAGGAAGTAAAAACCTTAGATCCTTACGGAACCAATCTGCTGATTCCTACGCCCGCCGGCAAACATACGGTCACATTAAAATATGTACCGCAGTATTTAAAGGAATGCCAGATCGTTACTGCTGTCTTCTGGCTGATCACATTACTGATCTTTATGATGCAGCGACAGTTCAGTAGATTTATTGTGAAAAAGAGACATCAGAGCACCACGGATGTAGAGCACCCATTGTAAAATCCATGGGTATATATTATATTTATCTTAGCATGAATATGGAGGTTTGATTATGATAACTGCTACGGTTCAGGAGATGGAGAAGGCGGCGCTGGATATCCGCATCAATCTCCTTCGATTATGTAACAAGGAAGTGATACATATTGGCGGTGATCTGTCTATCACCGATGTGATGACGGCATTATGGCAATTTCAGATGCAATACGATCCCCAAAATATAACAGATGAGAGCCGGGACCGCTTTGTATTGTCCAAGGGACATGCCTCTGCGGTCACCAGCTTTAACCAGGCTGCGATCGGCTGTTTTTCCCCGGAGGATGTCATCCGGGAATACGCCACAGACCAGGGCCGGTTTTCGATGCATTCCTGCAACCTGGTCAACCCTTATGTGGAGGTTTCCACCGGAAGCCTTGGCCACGGAATGCCCATTGCCTGCGGCATGGCTGCGGGGCTCCGCCTAAAAAACAACCACACCTCCCGTGTGTATACGATCATGGGGGACGGAGAACAGTCTGAGGGGTCTATCTGGGAAGCTGCAATGAATGCGGCACATTACCGTTTAGGGAATCTGATCGCCATCGTAGATCACAACCGTCTTGAAGCCGACGGAACACTGGATGAGATCACCGGTCTGGGAAATATTGCCGACAAATACCGCGCTTTCGGCTGGAATGTCGTAGAGATCGATGGTAACGATATGACGCAGATCAAGGAATGTTTCGAACAACTCCCTGCCCCTGACAGCGAAAAACCAACTGCCATCATTGCACACACCGTCAAGGGAAAAGGCGTTCCTTTTATGGAGGACCAGGTACGCTGGCATGCCGGCAAGATCAGTGATGAACAGCTTAGCGAGAGCATACAGAACCTTACTCAGAATTTTGAACGAAAGTGGGGAGTACAAAATGACTGATACAAAATTTTTTCTACGAAATGTAATCGGAGAATATATGACCGAACTCGGAGCCGTCAATGATAAAGTTGTCATTGTCAATGCAGATCTGTCAGGCACCTGCCGCAATAAAGATTTTGCCGTACATTATCCGGAACGCGCCTTTAATACCGGCATTGCAGAACAGAATATGGTTTCCTTCGGTGCCGGGCTTGCCAACGAGGGCTTTCTGCCCTATGTGTTCTCCATGGCTCCCTTTCTTACCATGAGAGCTTGTGAGCAGTGCCGTACAGACGTCGCCTATGGC
>CAKRHL010000057.1 GCA_934338765.1 uncultured Lachnospiraceae bacterium
TTTTGGGATCTTAGCTCAGCTGGGAGAGCATCTGCCTTACAAGCAGAGGGTCACAGGTTCGAGCCCTGTAGGTCCCATTTATCCGAAAGGATATGCCGATGTGGCTCAATTGGCAGAGCAGCTGATTTGTAATCAGCAGGTTATCGGTTCGAGTCCGATCATCGGCTTATGGATGGATTCCCGAGTGGCCAAAGGGGACAGACTGTAAATCTGCTGCAACTTGCTTCGGTGGTTCGAATCCACCTCCATCCATTGAGCTTCATAAGAAGCTATGCCGCAGTGGCGGAACTGGCAGACGCCCGGGACTTAAAATCCCGTGGGTAGTGATACCCGTACCGGTTCGATTCCGGTCTGCGGCATTTTTGGAACTCTGGATTTTCCGGAGTTCTTTTTTTGAGTTTTTTTGATATTTCCCTATGTTTTGTGGTATACTGTATTCGGGTCATTTTTCGTTATTGAGAAATGATACTAATAACACATCACATGGAGGATAAAATGTTAGAGAAGTTTTTCAAACTGAAAGAAAACGGAACTACGGTTAAGACGGAAGTTATTGCCGGTATTACGACATTCATGACAATGGCGTATATTCTTGCCGTAAATCCAAACATGTTGTCAGCAGCAGGAATGGACAGTACAGCAGTACTGATCGCAACCTGTCTTGCTTCATTTATCGGTACCCTGGCAATGGCGCTGCTTGCAAATTATCCGTTTGCACTGGCTCCTGGTATGGGACTGAACGCATACTTTGCGTATACGGTATGCGGTAATATGGGATATTCCTGGAAGGTTGCTTTGATGGCAGTATTCCTGGAAGGTATTGTATTTATCGTATTGTCTCTCACAAGTGTTCGTGAGGCGATCTTCAATGCGATCCCAAGTACATTGAAAAAGGGTGTAAGTGCCGGAATCGGTTTATTTATCGCATTTATCGGACTTCAGGGAGCACATATCATCGTCAATGACGATTCGACACTTTTAACATATTGTGAATTTGCAGATAACTGGCATACACAGGGAATCTGCGCTGTTCTTGCACTGATCGGTCTGTTCATCACAGTTATCCTTTACGTCAAAGGCTTTAAGGGATCTATCCTGATCGGTATCATTTCTACATGGGTACTTGGTATGATCTGCCAGGCTGCAGGTATTTACCGCATTGATGCAGAGGCAGGTTTCTATTCCCTGTATCCAACGATGCATATGACAGACTTCAGCAAGATCTCTACTACATTTGGTCAGTGTTTTTCTGCTGATTTCAAGGGCGTTGGAGTATTTAATTTTATCGTGGTACTCTGTTCTTTCCTGTTTGTTGATATGTTTGATACCATCGGAACTCTGGTTGGTGTATCTTCAAAGGCAGGTATGCTTGATGAAAATGAAAAACTTCCAAACATTAAGCCGGCTCTTCTGGCGGATGCTATTGCAACAAGTGCCGGTGCGATCATTGGTACAAGTACAACCACAACTTATGTAGAGAGCTCTGCAGGTGTTGGTGCAGGTGCCCGTACAGGTCTTGCTTCTGTTGTAACAGCAGTATTGTTCCTTCTGGCTATTTTCTTTGCACCGATCTTTACAGCAATTCCGGGCTTTGCAACAGCTCCGGCTCTGATCTTTGTCGGTTTCTTAATGATCTCTTCTGTTGTAGACATTGATTTCAATGATCTGACAGAGGCAGTTCCTGCATATATGACAATTCTGGCTATGCCATTTGCATACAGTATTGCAGAGGGAATTTCGCTGGGTGTTATCTCTTATGTTGTGATCAATGTGATCTGCGGAAAGGCAAAAAAGGTTACTCCGTTAATGTATGTACTTGCAGTATTGTTTGTATGTAAATATATTTTCCTGTAAAAGTCGTTATGCGAGAGCATGCCATACACTGATGCTGTCAGATATGTAATGTGTCTGGAAATACAGAAGCAGGTGTATTTTCATAGGAAGATATGGAAATTATATAGGGGCAAAACGCTGGTTTTGCCCTTTTTATCAATATGAGGAAAATGCTCGTAACATAGTGGTATGTCAACGAGAATTGCGAAGCAATTCTTGGAGGGCAAAACGCTGGTTTTGCCCTTTTGTAAGTATAAGGTAAATAGAAAGGCATGGTTTAATCATGAAAAAGAAAAGAAGGCTTCCAAAGGGCTGGAATTATATATTGCTCCTGATCGTATGTCTTGCGGCAGTGGGAGGGATTGTGTCCCATAATTATCAGGAGAAACAGAAGCAGGAGAAGCAGCTTAATGAGCTGAAGAAAAATGCAGTCAGGGGAGTAAAGGATCTGGATGGTAAAAAGATCGGAGTGCAGATCGGAACCACCGGAGACATCTATGCTTCCGATTATGAAGGGGATGACGCGGGAACCGTTATTGAGAGATACAATAAGGGAACCGATGCGATCCAGGCGTTAAAAAACGGCAAGATCAATTGTGTTATCATTGATGAGCAGCCGGCAAAAGCATATACCGAGAAGGATAGTACACTGCAGATACTTAAAGAGGAGTTTGCTCTGGAGGATTATGCGGTATGTATTGACAAGAGCAATACGGCATTAAAGGAAAAGATCAATGAAGCTCTTGCCAAATTAAAGGAAAACGGTACACTGCAGGATATCATTGATAACTATATCGGTGAGGATTCTGTGAAGGGAACAAAACCCTATAAGGCAAAGGATATCAAAAGAAACGGTGTGCTGAAGATGGCAACCAATGCTTCCTTCAAGCCATATGAGTATTATGAGAATAATGAGATCACAGGTATTGACGTGGATATGATGCAGGCAGTCTGTGATGAGCTTGGCATGGAGCTTAAGGTAGAGGATATGGAGTTTGATTCCATCATTCCTGCTGTGGTATCCGGAAAAGATGATGTGGGTGCGGCAGGTATGACTGTTACGAAGGATCGTCTCAAGAATATTGATTTTACAGATTCTTATACGACAGCTAAGCAGGTGATCATTACTGTGAATCCGGAGGCCTCTGTTACAACAAGCTCCTTTGCAGAGCGTTTTCATGATAACTTCATCAAGGATAATCGTTATCAGTATATTGTAAAGGGTCTGCAGAATACCTTGCTGATCACGGTATTTGCAGTACTGTTCGGTATTCTCTTTGGTTTTGTGATCGCTGTGATCCGTACCGGTCATGACAAGAACGGTGATTTCCCGATCTTAAATGCATTCTGCCGCATTTATCTGACGGTTATGCGTGGTACCCCGGCGGTAGTACAGCTGTTGATCTTTTATTATATTATCCTTGTATCTGTAGATAATAAAATTTTAGTAGCTATTACAGCATTTGGTCTGAACTCTGCCGCTTATGTAGCAGAGGTGGTACGTTCCGGAATTATGTCTGTGGATGCCGGTCAGTTTGAGGCAGGACGAAGTCTGGGACTGAGTTATGCACAGACGATGCTTTCCATTATCATGCCACAGGCATTCAAGAACACATTGCCGGCACTTTGTAATGAGTTTATTAGTTTATTGAAGGAAACTTCTATCAGCGGATATATTGCACTGGTGGATCTGACAAAGGCAGGAGATATCATTCGAAGCAACACCTATGATGCATTTATGCCATTGATCGCAGTGGCTCTGATCTATCTGGTGATCGTAATGATCCTGACAGCAGGTGTACATGTTTTGGAGAGGAGGCTGAGAAGCAATGAGCGATAGGGAAGTATTGATCCGGGTAGAAAATCTGGAAAAATCATTTGGTGATCATCAGGTCATCAAGGGAATCTCCACGACGATTTCCAGAGGAGATGTGGTTGCTGTCATTGGTCCGTCCGGATGTGGTAAGTCCACATTCTTACGTTCCATGAATTGTCTGGAGGAGCCAACAGGAGGCCGTATTACCTTTGAGGGGACAGACATTACCGATGAGGACGTTGATATTAATCTGGTCCGTGAGAAGATTGGTATGGTATTTCAGCAGTTTAACCTGTTTCCGAATATGACAGTCAGGGAAAATATCATGCTTGCTCCTGTAAAGCGCAAAAAGATGACGAAGGAGGAGGCTGCGGTAAAGGCGGATGAGCTTCTGCAGAGAATCGGTCTGGCGGATAAGGCAGACTCCTATCCGGCGATGCTTTCCGGTGGACAGAAGCAGCGTATTGCCATTGCCCGTGCACTGGCAATGAATCCGGATGTTATGCTTTTTGATGAGCCAACCTCTGCTCTGGATCCGGAAATGGTTGGTGAAGTGCTGGCATTGATCAAGGAGCTGGCGGCAGAAGGTATGACCATGGTGATCGTAACTCATGAGATGGGATTTGCCAAAGAGGTTGCCAATCGTGTTCTGTTTCTCAGCGATGGTATGATCCGGGAGGAAAACAATCCGGTCGAGTTGTTTGAGCATCCAAAGAATGCCAGGTTGCAGGATTTTCTTAGCAAAGTTTTATAAAATATGAATAAATTGAAAAATATTTATTAAATCTTGCTCCAAAAGGTTTCCTTTTCGCAGAAAGTGTGGTAAAACTATGCAAGGACAAAAATGAGGTAAAGATGTGCCGGATAATATGCATATACAGCCGATTGTCCTGATAGAGAGAAAACGAGAAGAGAGAAAAGAGAAAATTGAAAGGAGCAGTCGTTATGGGAGAAAAGATACCGGTACAGTTAAAGGATGTGCGTGATGTAAATGAGTTTGTCAACATCTTATCAGGGTTTGATGGGGATTTTGACCTTTATTGTGGAAGATATTGCGTGGATGCAAAGTCGATCCTGGGGATCATGACAATGGATCTGCGGAATCAGTTGTTTCTGACAGGCAACTGCGAACCTTCTGACAGACGAAATCTGGTACATGCATTGAAAGCGCGCGCATTTGCATAATGAAATGAAGGACGGAAAGGCATCTGGGATCATTGATCTCAGGTGCTTTTTTAGTCTATAGGAAAATGCTAGTAACATAGTGTAAAGTCAACGAGAATTGCGAAGCAATTCTTGGAGGGCAAAACGCTGGTTTTGCCCTTTTTAGTGTATAGGAAAATGCTAGTAACATAGTGTAAAGCCAACGAGAATTGCGAAGCAATTCTTGGAGGGCAAAACGCTGGTTTTGCCCTTTTTTAGATCAGATTCTGATTTCAGTCCCTTCGGGGGATGTTGCTTTTTTGGCGGATTTATTTTACACTAGAAAATAATGAAACAGGATTACGTGGGCGTATCAATAGGGAGATGGGAGCAGGGCAGTGGTAAGATACTGCCTGTAGATTAATGGGAGCTGAAAAATGAAAAGATACGCAGGAAAGCACAAAAAAGGGAACAAAACAATATTTCATCAGATATTCCGGCGGCATGCAAGGGGAATGATGGCATGGACAGTGGCTGTCGTTATGGTAGTGTCGGGAACGGCAGAGAGGGGATATTATAAAAGGGACTGGCAGACCGTTCATGCAGAGAGTGCGCAGGCGGAAATATCCATTACCTCTTATATGGAACAGGGAGCGACAGAAAAGAATGCATGGATCACCATCAGTTCTCCACAGGAGCTGCGTCTGTTGGCACAATATGTTGATCAGGGCTATGATACAGCCGACAGGACATTTTGTCTGAAGGATGATATTACACTGAGTACATTAACATTTCAGTATGATTCCGTGACCGGGAGAACGGGGATCTACCGGCAAAATGTCTGTATTGCGGCAACAGATAAAGCCGGAAACATTTATAAAACACTGACAGCGGTCGGGCAGACTTCCCGGCAGGAGTGTGTGGACGAAGGGGATATATGGTATCCTATTGGAGATGAGGAGCATCCGTTTCAGGGGTGTTTCCGGATGAATGGGCATACGGTTCGCGGAATGGTGGCTTTGACCGGTGAATCCGATCAGGGCTTGTTCGGCGTGATCGGTACCAAGGGCGTTGTTCAGAATGGTAAAGTAGAGGATTCTCTTGTTGCAGGCGGGACGGCTGCAGGAGGGATTGCGGGGAGCAATCATGGCAATGTGAAAGAAAGCAGCTGTCAGAGTACAACGGTAATGGGCAATGGTTGTACGGGTGGTGTGGCCGGTAACAATACCGGCAGTATCACACAGGTAACAGCGGAAAATGTGATCGTAGCCGGAAAGAGCAGTACCATGACCGCAGAACGGGATGATATGGAACGGGTCAATGGAGCAGGAGGCATTACCGGTTATCAAAAGGAAGGGACGATCCTTGATTGTACATTGCAGGGAGATTCGTCATCGATTGTGAATGGTGGTGGCGGGATTTTTGGCTATATGGCAGGGGGAAGTGTTGAGGCTTGCAGCAATTACAGTGATCTAAGCAGTCTCGGTGCTAACATGGGAGGAATCGGAGGATTTATATTCCAGGGCAGTATTTTATCCTGTCATAATTATGGAAATATATGGTATGCATATCGGGATGTTTCACATGTGAATCTGAGCGGGATCGTTGCCGGCAGTTTTTGTAACGGTTACCGGGATATCGTTATCGACGGTTGTATCAATGATGGTAATAACCTGCAGAAGGAAAGAGAAGACAGCATGGAAGGGGTCTCATTGGACTCCGTGGGTGGTATCATCGGCCGGATGGGCGGTGGAATGATAGGTAATTGTGGCAATACAGGAACCGTCGGAATCCTCACAGACAAGGACGACAGTCAGGGAGCGGAGATTGGCGGTGCCAGCGGTGTTTTACAGGTAGGAGGTATTGCTGCGGGCTGCGATGGATTAAGTATGATCCGGAACTGCTACAATACAGGAGATATTCTCGGAGACATTGCATATACGGGAGGCATTGCAGGAAGGAAGAATGGAGTCGAGCTGAAGTCATGCTATACTACAGGGCAGATCACGCAAAAGCTGGGAAAAGGGCAGATCGCAGGCTTTGTAGAGGGAAACAGCATAGAGGACTGCTTTTATCTGACAGGAGATAATACATCCCTTTACTCGGAAGCAGCGGGAGGATCCTTTAGTGTGACCAATTGCCGTGGAGTTACACAGGAGGAAGTGGAGAATAGTCTGACAGATGAGTTAAACAGCTACGCGTCATGTTATGGGATGGATTATTTTGAACAAAACTGCCCATTGCGCAAGTGGCGTAAGGGCGCGGGAAATTATCCGGTTTTGTCGGAGGAATATCTTATCGCGGCAGATGATATCCGGCCGCCGAAGGTGACGAGGGTACCGGCCTCCGATATAGAGCCTGACAGTGGTGAAACGTCGGATGCCGGGGAGACGCCAAAAGTCAGCGAAACGCCGGGGGGCAGTGAGACACCGGTTCCCGCTGGAAATCCGGAAAGAAGTCAGGAACCGGAGGAAACAATGGCACGTTCACGGATCGTAAAGGTAACATCATTAGCATTAGCGGAATCAACGCAGATCGCAAAGGTAAAAAAACTGGTTGTAAGCCCTGTAAAAGACGGAAATCTGCGGATCACCTGGAATGCTTCCGAACAAAATATCTGTTACGGTATTTATCGACGGGATGGACAAAAAAGCGGTTATAAAAAGCTCGCGGTTGTCACCGGCAAAACAACCTGGCTGGATAAAAAGATACAGAAAGGAAAGAAGTATCGTTATCAGATTTTTGCGTGCCGTCAGGAAAACAATACGCTGCTCCGGAGTGGTGTTACCGTGAGCAAATGGATCGAGACGGCATATTATTCTGCACCGAAAGTTACCTACAAGACAGAGAATGCAGACGGAAAAAGATATCTCAAGCTTACGCTGCATCGATATCGTGGTGATCATATTGATATTGTGCTGCGCAAAAACGGAAAAGAGCAGATCATCAAGCTTCATTCCATATCGAAGTATCATGGGGTATTTCGGTTTAGTTATACAAAAACCGGCAATTTTATGTACTGCAAAGTTAGGACATGGGAAAATCGTTCCGGGAAGAAACGGTTTAGTGAATATACCGATATGACCAAAATAAAGCTATAGAAGGGTGGAACTACAATTGATCACAGGCAAGATAAAACGCTGTATGCGCTGCATGCGTCCCTTAAAGGAGGGAGAGGTGTGCCCGTTTTGCGGCTGTGATAATCAAAAGATGCAGACGCCGCCATATTGTCTGCGCCCGGGAACCTGCCTGAACCACAGGTATTATACCGGGCTGATATTGGGAGAGGGCGGCTTTGGAATTACGTATATCGGCTGGGACCAGACCCTGTCGATACCGGTGGCCATCAAGGAATATTACCCCAAAGGAATCATACGCAGAACGGCAGCAGACCGGTATGCACAGGGAGCATACTGTTATGATGATTCCTATGTGCAGGGGGCGTATCAGAAGGGGTTAAATGCCTTTTTGCAGGAGGCCAAGAACCTGGCCAGATTCAATCAGCTGGATGGAGTAGCGGTAGTCAGGGACTACTTTACGGAAAATGATACCGCATATATTGTCATGGATTATATTGATGGCAGCAGTATAGAAAAGTATATTAAAGACCAGGGAAAGCTTTCCGTAGAGCAGGTGATCAAAATGCTGCGGCCGGTGATGGATACACTTCAGATCATGCATGAAAATCATATGATCCACCGGGATGTCAGCGGGGATAATCTGCTGGTTACCCGAAAGGGTATGGCAAAGCTGGTTGATTTTGGTTCCGCCAGAAGGATGGCGGACGGAGACAAGACCATAACGGTGATGTATAAGCGGGGATATGCACCGGAGGAACAGTACCGGGCAAAGGGAGAAATTGGTCCCTGGACGGATATATACAGCATTTGCGTTGTTATGTACTATATGATATCCGGTATTATGCCGGAGGAGGCAACACAGCGGCTGTTGTCAGATAAAACGGTACCGCTGGCGAGTCTGGATGGCATAGAGATCACACAGGAACAAAGTGATGCCATTGAAAAGGGAATGGCGGTGCTGGCGGAGAACCGGTTTGCAGATATGGGGCAGCTTCTTCTGGCACTGGGAGAGAAGCCGATGGTAGAGACAGAGCTGCGTGATTATATCCTGCCCGAAGAACCGGACAGTGAAGAAAGACGGGACAAGGGCAGAGTCGGAAAGACTGCAGCGGAGGAACCGATAACCACAGAGATGGTATATCAGGAGCTTTCCTCTGCACATCATAACGATCCGAAGAAAAAACTCTCCGGGCTGTTGATGGCAGTGATCGGTGCCGTGCTTCTGGTGCTGATATGGGTGGGAGCTTCGTACGCCTTGCATCGGCCATCGGTGGAACAAGGCGGTGTATCGGTGACAGAAACAGAGCCCCCTGCATTGGAAGAAACAACAGTTCCTTCCGTCACGGTAACTCCGGAACCGGAGAAGGTGACGGGAAAAATGCCGAAGCTTACAGGACTTTCTGCGGCTAAGGCTCAGAGAAAATTAAAAAAAGCAGGTTTTCAAAAGATGAAGCTCCGGTATCAGTCGGTCGATAACGTAAAAGCCGGAATTGTCCTGAAACAAAGTATTTCCGCAGGAAAACAGGTAAAATACCAAAAACACATTGTTCTAACGATCAGCCGGAAGGCACGGCCGGTGGTAACGGCTGCACCGACGCAGGCACCGGTGGTAAAACGGACAGGACAAAGCAAAGGAGAGGGACGGACAGGCAAGTCCGCAGAGAAGAATACAAAGACGAAGAAAAATGTAGTTGGTTCGTTGGATGCGCTGCTGGACGAATGAGGAGAATATAATGGATGCAAATTATGGATTTGACTGTTTCCTGCTGGAAAAATGGGGAACGGCAGGGACAGAGCATGATGAAAAGGAAAGAAGAGCAGCCTGCCGGAGATTTCAAAAGGCATTAAAACAAAATAATGTGGCGGCAGCAGGAACCATACGGGCCTGGTTCGGATTGGGAAAGAAGTCGGAGCCCAACAGGGAAAAGATGGTTCAGCTTGCATTTTCACTGGGACTGAGTCATAAAGAGCTGGATGAATATTTGCAAAAGGGCTTAAGGATGCCCGGAGTACAGGTTAATGATTACCGGGAAATGATATATTATTATGGACTGGAGCACCATCTATCCATACAGGAATGTGACCATATGATCCTTGTTTTTGAGAAGCATATGTGTCAGGCGTATGTACCGGTACAGGAGGCACACACTGCTAAGCTGTGGGAGTATTATGAGGCATGGCATCAAAAGGATGCGGTTCATTTTTTAAAAGAAATGTGTGTTCATGCTGAGATGTTTAAGGGATATTCCAAGACCACACTGGATCATTTCAACCGGTTAAAGTCACAGCTTCTGCAGGATATCCGCAGAAATATCCGTAAAAATCTGTTGAGCGATCTGCAACAGCTGGGATATATGGAGGATATTGCTCCGTATACACAGGAAGCATCCGGAGAAAAGGAAAAAATTCATCGTTATCTGAAAAATATAAGCAGACATGTGGAGGTAAAAAACAATCCGGAAATGCAGGCACTGATCCAGTCTGTGCGGCTGGACTGCAGTATGGTTTATTCAGAGCATGAACGAAATCGTGATCTATTGCGGGAATTGTATTCTCCTGCGATGAGAGGACAGTCGGGGAAAAACTTTCTTTATAAAAAGAGAACAGGTATACAGAAATCGTCAGGATTATCGTATATGACAGAACGCCATATCTCGGATCTGGTGGGAATCTCCATTCAAAAGGAGAGAGAAATACGATTGGCACAGGCAATCGCAAGTCTGGAGGGAGAGGAGCCGGAAAGCCCTTGTCCCGGATGGATCCTGCAATTGATAGAGCAGGAGTTACCGGAGGAGTCTGCAAAACGAGGGCGTCAGGAGATCACGGCAGGACAGGCCGGAAAGCTTTTGGACAAATTGCACCGGAAGCAGAAAAGCCGGTGTCTGCTGATACAGAGAGAGGATATTCTGCCACTGCTAATGGAGGTGGCAAGGCGGAAGTATTATCAAAATAAGGAGAAAACAGGGGAAAAAGAAAGTCCACAGGAAGCACAGCGCTATTTCGTCACCATGGCAAATACCATTCTCAGTGACTGCAGCATGGCACCCTTAGATGAAAGATATGCTTTGGATAAGAGATTGTTGGACAGTTTTCAGGAAGAGGAGACGGACAGCTTTGCGGATCTTTTGGAAGAAGAGGGCGAAGTGTTATAGAAAATATCATTCAAACAGGCGTCAGAGATTATTGAAACATCTCTGACGCCTGTTTTTTGTCAAAAAATAAAAGAAAACAGGACAACTGCATGGGAAAATAGGTTCAGGATGACAAATGGTGTCGCATTAAAAGCGTATGATATAGGTATGTAATACGAAATTTGTACAGGAGAACAAGAACAG
>CAKRHL010000058.1 GCA_934338765.1 uncultured Lachnospiraceae bacterium
TCAATAGCAGAGCAGTCCTCTCCTACCCCCGGATGAAGCAATACTTCCGGACGAAGATGCTTGATCTGCTTAAAAACTGCTCTTTTCAGTACATTCTCAGGTACTTTTCCAATCTCCATAATCTCCTAACATTCCTTTCCCGATCCGCAGGCTTTGAACTGCTGACTTTCTAGTTTCCGTCATCCCTCAAGCCCTGTATCTTATATCCTGTCTTATCTTGCAACGGCCTTTCCACCGGTACTCTCCAATGTCTTCGCCGTATTATTTTTCTTGGTATTTTCTGTAGTATTTTTGTTTGTCGTTGTATTTGTCGTATTTTTCCCGGTACTGTTTCCGGATGTACCTGAAGTATTTTTCTTTGTATTGCCACCGGATGCTTTACTACCACTGCTCTGTGAACCTGTCGTGGATTTCGAGCCGGCACCGGATGAATCCTTTTTCTTTGATTTATCCGACGGCGATGTACTTGCTGCCGGACTTGCGGAATCCGGTGCCGGTGTTGCCGGCTGTTTTCCTACTGTCACATACTGCGGTGAGGCATTGTATGCGCTTGTATTGATCTGTACCTTGTCAGTCTGTACACCATTGACCTTGATGATCTTCCAGAGCTTTGCTTTATAACCCACATGTGCAGACTGTGTCACGGTACGATAACTTGCCGGCAGGGTAGGATCCTCTGTCACAACCTCCTCCCCCGGCTCGATCGTATCTGTGATCTCAGACTCAAAAGAAACCTCTCTGCCGGCTTCTCTGGTTTCATGACCGTACACACGGAAGGACAAAATACCACCGGATGCACTTCCCATAATATAAATAGGGTAATCTGTATTATTCTTAAATTTGAAATCCTTATAATCTCCGGAGATCGCCGCATCCCGTGAAACCGGAACATATGCGACAACCATGGAATGAGGCGAACGCTCAACCACCTTAAGCTCTGCATTCAGCACTGCATTGTAAAGTGTCGTTGACACCTGACAGACTCCTCCTCCAATACCGGAAACAACCTTACCACTGGAATACTCCGGTGCTGCCTTGTATCCATTGGCTTCCGTCCTGTCCTTGATCACCTTAATGGTGGAAAACGTCTCTCCCGGCTCCAGCACTGTTCCGTTGATCCTGCCTGCTGCCGTGGCAACATTGCTGGAACGCTCCACCTGATATGTTGCATAAGTTGTAGAATATTTTCCCAGAAGATCCGTACACTGGGATGCCTCCTCCTGTGTAAACTTCGGCTGTGTCACCTGGACATCTGCCTTTACCTCTATCGTGTCTTTCCCTGCTGCTTTCTTGTCTAAAAGTGCCTTCTTGATGGCATCAGAGGTGTTATCAACCTGCACCTCCATACCTTCCCTTGATCTCGTCGCCTTTAATGCGCCATTTTTAAATTTTAAACGGGAATCCTTTGCCTTAATATCATATTCAGAACACTTTATCTCTACAAAGCTCTTTAACGTATCTTCATCAATCTCCGGCTCCAGTGCGATATCCTTCTCGCCCTTCTCTGCCTTGCGGATCTCCTGCAGCTTCTCCCAGAGATTTCCCTTCTTTCCGATCTGAAGTGCCTCTCCGGCGTAATCCTTCTCCGGAATGGTAAGACCAGCCTCCTGCGCTGTTGCTTCTACCAGATAATCCTGTACCGAAACCACCAGACTCTGCTGCTGTCTGTCCGCAATATAGGTCTCAACCTTCTTTTGCGCCTGCGCCTTCGTGAGTCCTCCCACATCAATGGAACCAACGGAGACCCCATCACAGATCTGTGTTTTGCTGCCAAAATGATCCTTTGCAAACAGTGTCACAATACCTGCAATCGCAACTACTGCAATACAGCCTGCCACAAAAACTGCTGTCAATGCTTTGTTTCTTTTCATAATGTCGTCTCTTCCTTATTTTTGCTTATTACATTATTTTAATCATATTACAGGCAAATCGCAAGTCAAAGATTTTCCCCGTATTTGACAATTTTTCGTACATTATGTACACTGAAAAAAAGCAGATGGAATACATCTGCTCATTTATCGACGAAAACAATTAACCTAAGTATCCGAGGACCATAGGAAGGACCATGGCAATAATAAGTAATATACAGATAACCATTGCGATTCTTTGCTGATTTTTCTTGTTAAAAAAGTTCATAATGTACTCCTTTCTTTGGCACTTTTATATAGCTTATCCCATCACAGGAGGATGATATCTTATGCCAATTATACTCATATTCTTTATTCTATTCATAATCTGGGTGAACGTCAAGACCAAACGCGGCACCAAAGATAACTCCAAATGGGACACCGCTTACTGGGAAAAGGAACGGGAATCCAACTTTGTCCGCAAAAAGGATATCAGTGAACTGGATTATATTACCATTCCCGAAGAAGAGCTTCCTTTCTCCGATACTGCCGAGGGAGAAGAAAAGTACCGTCAGGATGAGGTGCGCCGCACACTGTCCTGTAAAAGTCTGAACCTTTCCGGTATGAGTAACGCTGATATCAAGCTGGCATACGGTACAGCCAACTTTCCGGAGCTTTCCATGTACGATCAGAATTATATCCTGTTGATCCGTAATCTGGGACTGTGGGGCAGTTACCTTCATCATAACTGCGATGGGCAGGATACCCGTGCCAAAATAATTCTGGAACGTGCAGTTTCACTGGGCAGTGATATTAAGGATACCTATGTCTCACTGGCAGAGATCTATCTTTCAGAGCATCATCCGGAAAAGGTACAGGAGCTGATCCGTCAGGTAGAGACTTCTGATTTTGACTTAAAAGACTCTCTGCTCCGGGCACTCCATGAGCTTCTTCCAAACTAAAATAATCCTTTATATGGATTGTCCCTCGCTTCATTCCATTCTTCGATCCTGTCCTCATAGCTCTGACATATCCAGTCATAGGCTTCGTCCAGCCCATCCTCTGTATAGACAAAATCCTTTACTGTCTTTTTTTCATCGGATGTTTTTTCAAAACAGAACGGCTCCGGCCAGATTGTCACACGAAGCACCGGATCCGCCTCTTCCTTCTCCGGATCCCTATACTGCTCCAGTTGATAACGCATCCCCTGAAAACTTGCCTTTAACACAGCTTTTTTATTATAAAAGGACTTAATATCATAAATCGATTTTCTACTGTTCATTTTCACCATGCCTTTCCTGTATTCAAGAGCAAAGCAGTCAAATCCGCTTCCACTTCCTGAATTTTCTGTAAAACAAAAATCCCATAAAAGACATCTCTGTCATTTATGGGATCGGTTAGCAGGGGTGGAAGGAATCGAACCCTCCTCTGGAGTTTTGGAGACTCTTATTCTACCGATGAACTACACCCCTGAATCGTAGTGGCAAATTCACACTGCCTGTCTAGTATACTATCCCATTTTGGTTTTGTCAAGGGATATTTTACAAAACCGCCATAAAATGATAAGATATAAATATATTTACAGATACTCAGGAGGAATATATGAAAATAAAATGCACAAATTGCGGAAAGCGTTTTGATTACGATCTATATGCCGGTCTCTGCCCTCACTGCGGTGTTTATATGCGCCCGGATTCCACAGATCATACACCGGATCCGTCTTTCGATCCCGGATCACAACCAGCCGGGCAGCCCCGTAGAAATACTTCTACATCTATCCCCCCGAGATCTACTCCAAAGAAACATCAGCAAACGAAACAACAAACATGGCAAAATAAAAAAACTTCCACTCCGATCCGGCGTTTTCGCAGCAGCCGGGTAGTAACCGTTGTCCTGGTCCTGATCCTTGCTCTGGCAATTATCGTCCCATACAGCTATTCTACCTATGTTTTCCATAACAAAAAACAGGAGCTGATCCTGACAGATCAGTCGATCCGCACAAATCTCAAGGGTGCAGAGACTTTTACAATTTCCACGGAAAACGGAGATTTTAAGATTTCTATGACAGCCATAACTCCGGACAACGATAAAACCTTTGAAACACCCGATGGCTATGAGATCCTGACCGTCCGGTATCACGTTGATATTCCCTCCGAGGCTTTGGATACCTATCCGGGACAGGCGAAAGAAAATCATCTTTTTACCAACTGGATGTACGGCACTGTCCTCCCCTACGGCATCACCAAGAGCGGACGTTACGTTAAACCCATTTCAGAATATGATCTGAGCCGTGTCAAGGACATGGAAGAAAGTGAGCGTCAGAAAAAAGGCATTGGAGATACCATTGATTCTCAGGATGGATCCCTTTATTTTATGGTAAAGAAAAATGATTTTAAGGGTGTGCTGGTCAATCAGATGGATCCTGATACGGATGCATTAGTGGCCTCTTATCTCATCACAGGAATCAAACAAAAAAAATGATCTTACTTACATAAATATGAACGTATAAACCTGAACCATTTACAGACTAATTTTAAACTTTTACATCAAAGGAGGCACTTTATGAAAGGGGTACTTTTCCTCATTGAAAAGCTTGTAACCACAACCTACCAAAAGCTTGGGATCAACGGAATATTGCTTCTGCTTATTTTCATTGCGATTCCTGCCAGCCTTTTCTATACGGATTATAACGGACCGGATTATCATTTTACGACGAATTACACGCTGAAGGCTGTCACTGAGCCGGAAAAAGTGGCCGAAAAAGATGTTCCACCGGCGATCGACCGTTTCGCCGACGATTATTATACGGTATCTCTGCAGATCGACAACTATTACTCCAAGGAGTTGAACCTTCCTTATCTCTCTGCATTCCAGGAGGACGAGGATAATTTTATCTCGTTTCGTGATTACGATTACTATGACGACATCAAGGGCTACGATGTAATTTCCCCTGACACCTGTATCCCCGCCGGAACAGGGATCACACTTCCATATTATTTCTCCGGCTATGAGCTGACAGATACGGAGCTTACAGTCCGTCCATATGAGGATAAAGAAGTGAACGAGGGAAATACTGTTTTGCTGAAATTAGATTAAAATAAAATCAGCGATACCGGAGCGGCACATATAAGAGCCACCCCGGTATCATTGTTATCTCTTTTCTTTATTTTATATGATAGCAGTAAAGTGCGCTCCCCTGCTTCTCTTGTCTGTCCGCCCGGATCACAAAGGTTGTGTCGTCCTTCCAGCTGATAGCAGATTCATCATAACTTGTGAGATTCTCCCTGTCAATCAGATATAATTTTTTCTTTGGGATATCAAGTACACCGATTTTTCTCACGCATCTCTCGGTAAATTTTCCACCAAAAAGGAGCTTATCGCCGGAATCATTCACCAGCACAGATCCCATTTCCGGATTTCCGTCAAATTTCTCGATTTCTGTCCGCTCCCCCGTTAATTCATCTACCAGATAAACCGTTTTCCCCTGCTCCAGCAGATCATATCTTCCCCCGGTAAATGCCACTCTGGCGCTGCGATCTTCCTCCTGATCCTCTGACCAGATCCGAACGTGGTGATACAACTCCTGCTGCTCCCCCGTTTGCAGATCAAGACGGTAACAATCATAATAATCCTGTATTTCATTTTCAACCGCCAGACTTCCATCCGCATCCCCACTGTCTTTGTACTGTTCTGTCGATATCATCCCAAATATTACAGAGTGGTCCAGTCCACGAACAAAGCAGATATCATCCATCTTTGTCAGCTTTTCCATGGACACGGCTGTATGATCCGTCACATCGATCAGGTAATATACTGCATCCTTCTGTGTGTCTCCGACAAGCACACAGCAAAGGTGATCTGACAGCTTTCCCCAGTTTGTCACCACATGATATTTCTGCAGACTCTTGTTTCTGATCATGACGTCACCAAAAACGTCTGTAAGCTTTTTTGTGTTTACGTTATATTTTAACGGATAAGAATACTGCTCCACCTGTGACTCCGCTGAAGCCGTAACCCAATATTCATGGGTATCGTCCTGTGACAAATAAAAGGTGTACTGTCCATTATTTGGTACATCATTTTTCTGAGTCAGATTATAGATATACTGATTTCCCTGATCCGATATCATATCCGCATTGATCCACCCGGTATGTTTTTTCCACTGAAGCTTCCGCTTGATATGACGAATATTCGGAATCGGCACGATGGCATTTCCTTGGATGGAAAAATAAGATTCTTTCCCTTGTTCTGTCGAAATATAAATATCCTGATACGGCTCTACATAATGGTTCGCCGTTATATACTGCGCCTCTAATATATTCTCAATTTCTTTGACTTCAGAGATTTCAATCCCTTCTTGTTTCTTTTTTGATCCGCGTTGTCCGGGAGAAGTATGCTTTTCCTTTATCTGCTCTTTGGTTGTAACCGGCACAATAGAAATGATCCATTTGCGAAACTGTGCATTTACCCGGTACGCTGTGGAAAATAACAGGATCACAAGAGCCGCTGCTGCCACCCAACGCCACGGAGAAATACGTTTTGAAATGCCGGAAAATTCCAGGCTTTCTTCGATAAAGCAATCTTCAATCTCTCCATAAGCATGTAATATCATTTCCTTGTCTGTCATTTGCCATATCCACCTCTCCTCAAATGCTCTCTGAGCTTCCGGTTTTCTCTCCGCAGAATCGTTTTCACGGAATTGATATTCATATTCAGTTCAGACGCAATCTCCGCAATAGAATCCCCAAAGAAATACCGCCTTACCAAAATGACTCTTCTGGCAGCCGGCAATTTACTAAGAAAACGGTTGATTTCTTTTGTAAGCTCCTCCCATTCTATATTTTCCGAAAAGTTCGGTATAACGGAAAAGGTTTCTTCCAGCTCCTCAAAAGATACCGTATTTTTTTCATCCCTCTTTGCGGCTCTTTTGTGATCAAGCCGGTTCAATGAAATATTTCTGGTAATCTTACAGACAAATGCCCGGAAATAACGGGGACGCTCCTCCGGTATCCGGTTCCATACCGTTAAATAAGTATCCTGAACACATTCCTCGGAATCCTCTCTGGAATGCAATATATTATCGGCAATATGACTGCACAATTTATGATATTTCTTTTTGGTCTCCAGGATAGCCGTCTCCGAGCGATGCCAATATAATTCAATAATGTCGGAATCTTCCATGTATTTTCTCCTTTCCTGCTCTGTCCTATAAGTAGGATTTTACGACGGAAAAGTTTCAATTTTATATATAAAAACCGATTATTATTTTGCCAATAAAAAGGTCGCAGGCGTACAAATGATACACCTGCGGTTATTATACACAATTACATTTTAGCCAGAATTTACTGTTGAAAACTGTAATCATATTTTTCTTTTAATAAATCTATATCATCACAATATTTTATAATCTTATGCAGCACTTCTACATCCTTATTTTTCATATAATGTAATACCCTCTCCCTGTATTTGTTTTAAGAACTCTTTATCTTTAATTCCTGTCGTCACTACATCAACATGACAATTCAAAATCTCTTCCAGTTCATACACAAAAGACATATATTTTATCAAACTGGTCATTTTACCTTTATCAACATATAAATCAACATCACTCTCATCATTTGCTTCTCCACGGGCATATGATCCAAATAAACACATACGAGATATGCCATGCTTTACTGCAATCGGTACAGTTTTCGCCTTGATTTCTTCGATTGTATAACGCATATGACACACACCTCCTCAAATTTTAAAGTTTGAATCTAGCACTAAAAAACACCATTTGATACAATTATGATATTTCATTCCCCCTATTCTGTCAACGTCCGCAATGACAATATCATAATTGTCTTAATTGCCGAAAGGATCTTCCTTCCTTTCACCAAAACCATCCTTAAAAAGCCTGTTACCATTCCGGTAACAGGCTTTTTTACAGGCTTTCGCCCTAATAAATATGATTTCACACGAACATCAGTCAGATCATTATTTTATTTCTGCATGCAGACTCTGAATACTCTTAATGTCACAGCTCTCATGCTTCTTCAGATATGAGATACCCTCGACAGCCGCTCTGGCTGCTGCCACTGTGGTCATATAAGGAGTTCTTGTCTTAATGGCAGCCTTACGCAGATAACTGTCATCATTGATGCTGTCCTTACCTACCGGAGAATTGATGATCAGATCAAAGTCCCCGTTTGTAATGGCATCCAATACATTTGGTCTGCCCTCGGAAAGTTTGTTGATCTTCTCTGCCGGTACACCTGCCTCTGTGATAAGCTCATAGGTATTGCCCGTGGCAACAATTTCAAAACCATTTTCATGGAATGCCTTTGCTACATCCACAATCTCAGCCTTATCCTTGCGGTTTACAGAGATCAATACCTTACCGGACATCGGAAGCTTGGAGCCGACACCCTCCTGTGCCTTTAAGAATGCCTCTCCGTAAGAAGGAGAAAGACCAAGCACCTCTCCGGTGGAACGCATCTCCGGTCCGAGGATCGGATCAACCTCCTGGAACATATTAAATGGGAAGGCTGCTTCCTTTACGCCATAATATGGAATCTTGCTTTCCTTCAGGGATGGAACCGGTGAAGGTCTTCCTGTAAGCTCTGAGGTTATGATATCTGTTGCCAGCGGCACCATTCTCACATTACATACCTTGGAAACCAGAGGAACCGTTCTGGATGCTCTTGGGTTCGCCTCCAGTACATAAACAGTTCCGTTCTCAATGGCATACTGCATATTCATCAGGCCACGCACATGCATTTCCTCTGCGATCTTTCTGGTGTAATCCTTGATCGTTGCAATATTTTCTGCGGAAATGTGAACCGATGGAATAATACAAGCGGAATCTCCGGAATGAACACCTGCCAGCTCCACATGCTCCATAACCGCCGGAACAAATGCATGCTCTCCGTCACTGATGGCATCTGCCTCACACTCCAGTGCGTGATTTAAGAAGCGGTCAATGAGGATCGGACGATCCGGTGTCACACCGACGGCTGCTTTCATGTAATCTCCCATAGACTCATCATCATATACGACTTCCATACCACGGCCGCCCAATACATAGGATGGACGTACCATAACCGGATATCCGATCTGGTTTGCAATAGCGACTGCTTCCTCGACATCCGTTGCCATACCGGCTTCCGGCATAGGGATCTCCAGCTTATCCATCATGGCGCGGAATAGATCTCTGTCCTCTGCCAGATCAATGACCTCCGGAGATGTACCCAGAATCTTTACTCCGTTTTTCTCAAGCTCTGCTGCCAGATTTAAAGGAGTCTGTCCGCCAAACTGTGCGATCACGCCCAACGGCTTTTCCTTTTTGTAAATTGCCAGAACATCTTCCAGCGTCAGCGGCTCAAAATAAAGCTTGTCCGAAGTATCATAATCGGTAGAAACCGTTTCCGGATTGCAGTTTACAATAATGGTCTCAAAACCAAGCTTTTTCAAAGCCAGTGCTGCATGTACGCAGCAGTAATCAAACTCAATACCCTGACCAATCCGATTTGGGCCACCACCCAGGATCATAATCTTTTTGTTATCTGATACCTTGGACTCATCCTTTGCATTATAAGTAGAATAATAATATGCGCTGTCCTGTGTACCGGATACATGAACACCTTCCCAGGCCTCCTCACAGCCAAGTGCGATACGCTTATTGCGGATATCCTCCTCAGGAACCTCCAGTATCTGGCTCAGATATTTATCAGAGAAGCCGTCCTTCTTTGCCCGGATCAGTGCATCATCAGCCGGAAGCTTGCCCTTGCCTGCCGCAAGCAGTGCTTCCTCTTCCTCTACCAGCTCCTTCATCTGCTCGATAAAGTAGGTCTTTACTTTTGTAATCTCAAAGATCTCGTCAACTGTTGCACCTTTCCTAAGAGCTTCGTACATCACAAAATGACGCTCAGAAGATGGGGTGATCAGTTTCTTTAACAGCTCTTCCTTGGACAGACTGTCAAAATCCTTGGCGTGTCCTAAGCCATACCGTCCCGTCTCCAAAGAACGGATTGCCTTCTGGAAAGCCTCCTTGTAATTCTTACCGATGCTCATCACTTCGCCGACTGCACGCATCTGGGTTCCCAGCTTGTCCTCCACACCTTTAAACTTCTCAAACGCCCAGCGTGCAAACTTGATCACCACATAATCTCCGTCCGGAACATATTTGTCCAAAGTCCCATATTTTCCACATGGAATATCCTTTAATGTAAGACCGCATGCAAGCATTGCGGATACCAGTGCGATCGGAAAACCGGTTGCCTTCGAAGCCAATGCCGAAGAACGGGAAGTTCTCGGATTGATCTCAATGACAACAATGCGGTCAGAAACAGGATCATGGGCAAACTGTACATTGGTTCCACCCACAACCTGAACCCGGTCTACGATGGCATATGCCTGTTCCTGCAGTCTCTTCTGTGTCTCCTCTGAAATTGTCAGCATCGGAGCCGAACAGAAGGAATCACCGGTATGCACACCCAGCGGATCAATATTTTCAATGAAGCAGACCGTGATCATATTGCCTTCCACATCACGTACGACCTCCAGCTCCAGCTCTTCCCAGCCCAGGATAGACTCCTCGACAAGCACCTGTCCTACCAGGCTGGCCTGAAGACCTCTTGCACATACGGTTTTTAACTCGTCCTTATTGTAAACAAGCCCGCCACCGGCTCCGCCCATGGTGTAAGCTGGACGAAGAACGACCGGATATCCCAGCTCATCTGCAATCGCAAGAGCCTCATCCACAGAATATGCCACCTGGCTTCGTGCCATCTCAATGCCGAGCTCATCCATGGTGTTCTTAAACTCGATACGATCCTCACCACGCTCAATGGCATCAGCCTGAACACCAATAACCTGAACATTGTACTTGTCCAAAATCCCTTCTTTATATAACTCAGAGCACAGGTTCAAACCGGACTGGCCTCCGAGGTTCGGAAGAACCGCATCCGGACGTTCCTTCGCAATGATCTGCTCCAGACGTTCCACATTCAACGGCTCAATATAGGTAACATCCGCTGTCTCCGGATCTGTCATAATCGTTGCCGGATTGGAATTTACCAGCACGATCTCATATCCTAACTTCTTCAGTGCCTTACAAGCCTGTGTTCCGGAATAGTCAAACTCACACGCCTGACCGATCACGATAGGACCGGAACCAATGATCAAAACCTTATTAATGTCGTCTCTTTTTGGCATAAATAATCTCCTTCATTTTGTAATTAAGTGGATTGCATCCTTAAAGCTCAGCATATCACAAATC
>CAKRHL010000059.1 GCA_934338765.1 uncultured Lachnospiraceae bacterium
GTCTTGTGGAGGGAACTGTTGAACGCTGCATTGAGCTTGATTATGTGATCGATCACTATTCCAAGCTGCCTGTGGCAAAACAGAAGCCTGTGGTGCGGGAAATCCTGCGTCTGGCAGTTTATCAGATCATGTATATGGATCAGGTGCCGGACAGTGCAGCATGTAATGAAGCGGTCAAGCTTGCCTGTACCAATCATCTGATCCCTCTCAAGGGATTTGTGAACGGGGTGCTGCGCAATGTCGTACGTTTTTATGAGAATACCCCGTATCCCAAGGCCAAGGATGAGGTACGTCATCTGTCAGTTTGGTATTCTATGCCGGAATGGATCGTGGAGCGTTTTATTGACCGGTACGGATTTGGGCAGACAGAGGAGATCTTGCAGAATTTTCTGCAGGAGGACCGTGGAATCAGTCTGCGGTGCAATTTATCGAAGGCTTCGCGGGAGGATATTATTTCTTCCCTGCAACGGCAGGGAGTAAAGGTGGAACAGGGAAGGTTGTTTCAGGAGGCACTTCATATCAGAAATTACGGAAGATTAAATGAGCTGGAGGCATTCCGGAAGGGATGGATCCAGATTCAGGACGAGAGTTCCCTGATCGTGGGGGCAGCAGCTCCTGTGAATGAGAAAAGTACCGTGATCGATGTGTGTGCAGCACCGGGAGGTAAATCCATTCATCTGGCAGATAAAATGAACGGAGAGGGACTGATCCGCGCCTGTGATCTCACCAAGGAAAAGGTGTCATTGATCCGGCAGAATCTGATCCGGACAGGGTTTCATAATGTCAAATTAAAAAAGCATGATGCCATGGAGTTTATTCCTGACTGGGAAAAAACGGCCGATGTTGTGGTGGCAGATCTTCCGTGCTCCGGGCTGGGAGTGATGGGTCACAAGGCGGATATTAAGTATAAAACAAAGCCGCAGGATATTAAGGTGTTGGCAGATCAGCAGAGAAAGATCCTGCAGACAGTTTACCGGTATCTGAAACCGGGCGGAATTTTATTGTATAGTACATGTACCATTGCCCTGGAGGAAAATGAGCAGCAGGCAGAATGGATCCTGCAGAATCTGCCGTTTGAAACTGTTTCTCTGAAAGATGTGGTACCGGCTGCAGCAGAATGTGAAACAGCAGGAGATGGATATATCCAGATATTGCCGGATCTGGCAGGAGGAGACGGATTTTTCCTGGCGGCATTCCGCAGGAAGGAGCTTGATGACAATGGGAAAGACTGATATCAAAAGCATGGATATGCAGGAGCTTCAGACGTTTGTCGAGGTTCTTGGAGAAAAGAAATTTCGTGCAAAACAGCTCTATATGTGGATGCATCAGAAGCTGGTGAGAGACTTTGAGGAGATGACGAATCTGTCAAAGTCTTTCCGGGAAAAGCTGCAGAGAGACTGTTCTTTGGGAGGGGTTACCATTCGCAGGGAGCAGATATCAAAGAAGGACGGTACCCGGAAGTTTTTGATGGAGCTTTCGGATGGAAATATGGTGGAGACGGTGCTGATGAGATATCATCACGGCAACAGCGTCTGTGTATCGTCCCAGGTAGGCTGCCGTATGGGCTGCCGTTTCTGTGCTTCTACTGTGGGAGGGTTGACAAGGAGTCTGGCCACCTCTGAAATACTAGATCAGATATATGAGATCCAGAGACATATCGGGGAAAGAGTTTCCAATGTGATCATTATGGGGATTGGAGAGCCTTTGGACAATTATGAAAATGTGATCCGATTTATCCGAATGTTGTCCGACGAAAACGGTCTTCACATCAGCCAGAGGAATATTACGTTATCTACATGTGGTCTTGTGCCGAAGATTTATGATCTCATGAAGGAGGAGCTGACCATCACATTGGCCATCTCTCTTCATGCGCCCAATGATGAGATCCGCAGACAGATGATGCCGGTGGCAGACCGTTTTTCCATGAATGAAATACTGGAGGCGTGCCGTGCGTATATTGAGGAGACAGGAAGACGTATCACCTTTGAATATACTATGGTACAGGGAACCAATGACAGCAGGGAAAATGCACTGGAGTTGTCATCACGACTTAGAGGAATGCTGTGTCATGTGAATCTGATCCCGTTAAATGCAGTTGAAGGCAGGATGGGGAGAAGGTCCATACCGGGGAATATCAGACAGTTTCAGGATGTGTTGGAAAAACACCATATCAATGTTACGATCCGGCGGGAAATGGGCAGTGATATTGATGCAGCCTGCGGTCAGTTGAGAAATAAAAACCAGAAATAAGGGGCTGACCTGATTTTGCTTGCCTTTTTAAAGACACTATAGTAAAATGTATTGTGTATTATAATGAGTATATGCGGAAGAGAATAAATATTCAGACAATAAAGATGTCTGATGTCAGTTACTAAATAAAGACAAAGGAGGGGAAACTACATGAAGTCATATTCAAAAACGGATGTCGGTATGAAACGAACCATGAATCAGGATAGTTTGTTTTGCAGTGACAGCCCAGTGGGTAGTTTCCGCAATCTGTTTATTGTGGCCGATGGTATGGGTGGCCATAAAGCGGGGGACCGTGCCTCACGGTTATGTATTGAAAATATGGTGAGCCGGATCAGAGAAAGTGCCAGTAAAACGCCGGTGACAATTTTTGAGGAAGCTATTACGTATGCAAATCGTGCTGTTTATGAATCGGCACAGGAGGATAGTGAGTACGAGGGCATGGGAACCACGATGGTGGCATGTACATTACAGGGGGATACTCTTTATGTTGCCAACATTGGCGATTCCCGTTTGTATTTATTAAGAGATGAATTACAGCAGATTACAACAGATCATTCCCTGGTAGAGGAAATGGTAAAGATAGGAAACATAACAGAAAGTGAAGCGAGGGTTCATCCACAGAAAAATATTATCACCCGTGCACTGGGAATTGATGAAATGGTTCAGGCTGATTACTTTGAGCTGCAGGTGCAGGAGGGAGACGTGATCCTGCTTTGCAGTGACGGTTTGACAAATATGGTAGAGGACGAGGAGATTGAGTATATCATTCATCACGCAGGGTCTCTGGAGGAAGCCGGGGATAAATTGATTGATCAGGCAAATTACAATGGTGGCAGTGATAATATCACAGCTATCCTTGTTCAGGTTTAGATTGGAGGAAAAGCATGATAGGTCCGGGTATGATGATTAGCGATCGTTATGAGATTATAGATAAAGTTGGCTCCGGTGGGATGGCAGATGTATACAAGGCAAAGGATCATCGGTTAAATCGTTTTGTAGCAATCAAGGTACTCCGTCAGGAGTACAGCAGTGATGCAAAGTTTGTGGCTAAGTTTCGCGCAGAGGCGCAGTCAGTCGCAGGATTGTCGCATCCGAATATAGTAAATGTATATGATGTTGATGAGGATGAAAACTATAACTATATTGTTATGGAGCTTGTTGAGGGAATCACCCTCAAAAAGTTCATCGAGACCAAGGGAAAGCTTGATGTGAATGAGGCGGTTGGGATCGCCGTTCAGATTGCACAGGGTATGGAAGCAGCTCACGACAATCATATCATTCACCGGGATATTAAGCCTCAGAATATTATCATTTCCAAAGAGGGAAAGGTCAAGGTGACGGACTTTGGTATTGCCAAGGCGGCCACTTCCAATACGATCACATCCAATGCCATGGGTTCTGTGCATTATATCAGTCCGGAGCAGGCGAGAGGTGGATACAGTGATGAAAAGAGCGACATCTATTCTCTGGGTGTCACGATGTATGAGATGCTTTCCGGTAATGTTCCCTTTGAGGGGGACAGTACGGTAGCGGTTGCATTGTCTCATATTCAGGAGGAGGCAACACCGCTTCATGAGCTGGATCAGGAGATTCCTATGAGCTTATCCAAAATCGTGCGTAAATGTATGCAGAAAAAGCCGGAGCTGCGTTATCTGAATGCGGCAGCATTGATCGCTGATCTGAAGCGTGCCGTCAATGAACCGGATGGAGAATATGTAAAGCTGGAATCAATGGTGGTAGATCCATCACCGACCAAGAAGATATCAGATATTGAGTTAAATGCGATCAAAGAGGCATCAAGAACGGTAGATCCTGTACATGAGGACAATTATGAATCAGAAGAACCGTATTATGAGGATGATGCGATCGATCCAAAGCTTGAGAAGATACTGAAGATATGCAGTGCTGTTGTTGCAGTGATCATTATCATTGGCGTTATATTGATCGTCGGCAAATTTGCAGGCTGGTGGGGGCATTCTGCGAAAGATAAGGATGTGGCATCCGCAACAGCCACACCAACGGCAACAGCTCAGGCAGCAGAGGATGGTCAGGTGGCAGTACCGGGGATTGTAGGAAAAAGTCTGGAGGATGCAGAGCAGATGCTGACAGACAGCAAGCTTCACTGGCAGTTAAAGCCGATCGAGGCGGATGAGGATCCGAATATTGTCACGGATCAGGAGCCGGCTGAGGGAGAGATGGTAGATGAGGGAGCCCGCATTACCATTTATTATAGTCAGGGATCCGGAGTTACGATCCCGGATGTGTCAAACAAGACAGAGTCTGATGCCCGTTCGATGATAGAGTCAGCCAAGTTAAAGGTTGGTTCTGTCTCAGAGGAATACAACAACACCATTGCCAAGGGCAATGTGATCAGCACAGATCCTGTGATCGGTTCCAGCGTGGATGAGGGAACAAGTGTCAATCTCGTGATCAGTCTGGGAGCGGAAGGAGATCAGGCGGTTGTTCCGAATCTGGTGGGTAAGAAGGAGTCCGTAGCATTAGAGAGACTTACCGCTGCAGGACTGAAGTCTAAGGTGACATATATTTACTCTGATAAAACCAAGGGAACGGTAATCAGCCAGACACAGAAATCAGGCTCCAAGGTAGAAAAGGGAAGTGTGGTTCAGTATTCTGTCAGCCTGGGGGCAAAGGCAGTAGAGCCGACGGAAACTCCTAAGACGGAAGAAACCTCATACAGCTATGAAGGAAGTGTGACTGTAAGTGATAATCCGTTCAGCAGTCCCGATGAGGATCCTGCAATGATCAAGGTTGTCCTCACACAGGATGGCAAGTCCCAGCCTGTGTGGAGCGGAACTTTGAAATATGATGATTTTCCAAAGGAATTCCCGATCAAGGGCTGGAGTGAAAACAGCGGAACTATTACAGTGAGCAAGGATGGACAGACAATAGGAACCTATTCCGTTGACTTCCAGAAGACAGCAAAATGATGACAGGAAAGATTATTCGCGGAGTTGGTGGATTTTACTATATTCATCCGGAATCTGCCGACAAAAATGTATTGATCGAGTGTAAAGCCAAGGGAATATTTCGCAATCGTAACATTAAACCCTTAGTAGGTGATAATGTTGAGTTTGAAATGCTTGATGAAGAGAAAAGGCTGGGGAATATTCATGAAATATTACCCAGAAAAAATGCGTTGATCCGGCCGGCATCTGCCAATGTGGATCAGGCGGTTGTTGTTTTTGCACTGTCGTTTCCAAAGCCTAATCTGAATCTTCTGGATCGTTTTTTGCTAATGATGCAGACACAGGATATACCGGTGATCATATGTTTTAATAAGTGTGATGATCAGGATGAAAAAGAGATACAGGCTATTGTATCCCAGTATCAGATGTGCGGGGCAGAGGTTCTTGTGACCAGTACTGTAAATGGGACAGGAATGGATCAGCTTCGGAAAGTACTGGAGGGAAAGACAACTGTAATGGCAGGACCATCGGGTGTGGGAAAGTCATCTGTCATGAATCTGCTTTTTCCGGAAGCACAGATGGAAACAGGAGATATCAGCCGTAAGATCAAAAGAGGACGTCATACTACCCGTCACACAGAGCTTTTTTGCATTGGCAGCCGGACCTATATTATGGACACACCGGGATTCACATCATTGCGTCTCCCGGAGATAGAGAAGGAGGAGCTCAGGGATTTTTATCCCGAGTTTGAACAGCCGGCCACGGAGTGCAGATTTTTGGGGTGCGTTCACATCAATGAGCCTGATTGTGGTGTGAAGCGCGCTTTAGAGAGACAGGAGATTCCTGTGGGGAGATATGAAAATTATAAACAGTTTTACGAGGAATTGCGTCAGCAAAAAAAATATTAAAAAGATTCCAAGAAAGGCATGGTATCACTATGAGCGAATTAGCACCGTCAATATTGTCAGCCGATTTTATGCATTTAGGCGAACAGCTGCATACTCTGGAGGAAAGTGGGATACGGGTTCTTCATATTGATGTAATGGATGGAGCCTTTGTACCGTCAATATCATTTGGTATGCCTGTGATACAGTCTATACGTCGGAACTGCAGCATGTTGTTTGATGTTCATTTAATGATACAGGAGCCGGCAAGATATATCAAAGAGTTTGTGGAGGCTGGTGCTGACAGTATTACTGTTCATGTGGAAGCATGTAGTGATATACAAAAAACGATCAGAGTAATGGACCAGTATCAGGTCAGAAAAGCTTTGAGCATTAATCCTGCAACGGGAGTTGATATTGTACTGCCTTATCTGGATCAGATTGATATGGTTCTTGTTATGGGGGTAGAACCAGGATTTGGCGGACAGAAGCTGATACCGGAGACGTTAGAGAAGGTACAGGAGCTGGCTCAGCTTCGACAGGAGAAAGGATTGTCCTATCAGATTGAACTGGACGGAGGTGTGAATCGGGATAATCTGGGTATGATCATAGAAAAGGGAACGGATATTGCTGTAGCGGGAACAGCGGTATTTCGTGGAGACATCAGAGAAAATGTAAGGGATTTACAGGAGGTGATCGCCAGTGCTTCTTGAGAATATTGCACTTGGCAAAACAATGGAGATCTATGTAGACCGGGATGGGTATCGGTATCGTCTGGTCAGCAAGGTCGAAAAAACCGGAGTCAAGAAGATCTGCCTGACGGCAATCATGGCAGGGGGCAGAGCATTTAAGTTTCGTCCGGAAGATAAAATACGTCTGGTGTACAGGAGTGAGGACCAGATGTGGGAATGGCTTAATGTTAAGGCAGGACTGGCGAAGCTGGATGATGAGCCGGTTCATTATTTTGAAATTGTCAACAAAGGTCAGTCATTTAATCGCAGGCAGGCTTACAGAGTGACCATTGATGCAGATATTGAGATTGGTTTTTTTCAAGTGCCGGGCAACAGACAGAGACTGTCATATTCCCCTCTTGTCAAAGAGGAGTATGAAGCACTGGTGGATGGAAATGGCGTGGAGCTGGAAAAAGAAGAGGAGTCCAGATCAGGTAAAGTGTTTATTGAAAAAAGATTACGGATGGTTCCTATGAAGGAAGCAGTGGAAAAAAAGGTTCGTGGTTTTGTTCATGATATTAGTGAAACCGGAATGGGATTTTACAGTAATGAGCTTCTAGAGATCGAAAACAGCTTTTATACCAGGATTCCATCCGACTATGGTCCGTTACAGGTTCGGTGCAGTATTGTGCGTTTTGATGATCATCCAAAGGGAAATCGCAGGTTCCGTTATTACTATGGATGTATTTACGAGGAGTCTGATCAGAAGCTGATACGTTATATCTATGATGTGCAGCGCAGGCAGATCCAGAAACAAAGAGACCGCAAGGAATTTGAGGCTTCCGTAAGGGAGATCAGGAAAGAACGGAATAAATAATATGTTAGGAAAAGTTTTATTGATCACCGGAGGGACATCAGAGCTTGACTTTGTTCAGCAATACGCGGCATCCATAGAGTATCAAACGGTAGTTTGTGCGGATTCCGGATTGAATACGGCTTACCATCTGGGAATACCGGTTCATTATTTTATGGGGGATTTTGACAGTGTTGATCCTGAAATTCTTGAAGCATACAAGAACGGAGAAGTGTCCGGTTCCGAGAAATGCGAGTGGGTGCGCTATCCCAGAGAAAAGGATTATGTGGATACACAGCTAGTGATCCAGTGGATTTTGGAAAAAGGAGCGTTGGCGATTCATATTCTGGGTGCAACCGGTGGAAGACTGGATCATTTTCTGGCCAATGTGAATATTTTAATGCTTCCCCTGAAAAAAAAGGTGCCGGCATATATTGCAGATCCACAGAACAGAATAAGGCTGATAGATGGAACACTGCAGATCGGCAGGGAAGAGCTTTATGGAAAGTATCTGTCGCTGCTTCCTCTTACCACACAGGTGACAGGAGTTACACTGCAGGGACTAAAATATATCATAAAGGATTATACCCTTGAAGTTGGAATTGCCCGTGCGATCAGCAACGAGATGGATGAACATTCCGATATGGCCCGGATAGAGCTGGAATCGGGAGTTTTGATCGTAGTAGAATCGAAAGACAGAGCATAATGAATCCTGAAGAAGGTTATTAGTGGTGTAGAGATAATATCAGGGAGGAAACGGCCATCAGCCGATTCCTCCTAAAATAATGCCCAGAATCAATACGATAAGGCAGATAGGACAGTATATATATTTACAGATCGGAAGAAATTTTCCGGTGAACCGTTTTGTTCTGCCGGTATTAACCTGCTTTTCTACATATTTCTGATCACATATCCAGAAAAACATGAGACCGGCGAGTCCTGCTCCAAGTGGGCAGATATAGATGGACAGAAGATCCATCCAGCCGGATACAATACCCTGGATACAGATAGAAACAGCAAGAGAGATTACTGCGATGATCCCACAGGAAACCTTACGGTCTAAATGAAACAGTTCCTGTACCGTAGCAATTGGTGCTTCGTATAAATTGATCAGGGAAGAAAGCCCCGCAAAAAACACAGCAACAAAAAATATAATTGAGATCAGATATCCTCCCGGCATAGATTTAAATAAGGCAGGAAGATAAATAAACATCAGTCCGGGACCACCCTGATTAAGACGGGCACCTGTGGTTGCCATGGCAGGTATGATCACAAGGGCTGCCAAAAGAGCAGCGAGAGTATCGAATAAAGCAACTCTGCCGGCCGCAGCAGGAATATCTTCCTCGTCGGAAAGGTAAGAACCGTAGATCAAAGTACCGTTTCCTGCAACAGATAGGGAGAAAAATGCCTGGCCAAGTGCAAAGATCCAGGTTTTTGGATCTGCAAGTGCCTCTGGATCGATCTGGAAGATATATCTGTATCCATTTGCTGCTCCCGGTTGAAAAGCAACATAGATACCTAAGATGACAAACAGGCAGAAAAAGACGGGCATCATAATCTTGTTGGCAAGCTCAATGCCAAGGCTGACTCCAAATACAAGGATTGAAAAACCGATCAGCAGAGCAAGGATCTGCCAGAGGTTATTGCCAAAAGCGGTTGCCATACTGCCGAATTCTGTTCCAAAGCCATTGGCATCTGCCGGTGCGAGGGTTGTTCCGGTAAAGGAGCCGATCATATACTTCAGGATCCATCCCATGACAACAGTATATCCGATGGCCATGGCAAGAGAGCCAAGGACCGGAATATAGCCAAGGATACGACCGATACGCTTGTGTCCCCGCATCTCACAGACAGTACCAAAAGCATCTACCGGACCGGATTTTGTGGCACGTCCAAAGCTCATTTCCCCGATCACGCCGGTAAAACCGATCAACGCTACAAATATAAAATAGGGAAGCAGATAAGAGCCACCACCATACATAGAAACTCTTGTGGGAAACATCCACAGATTTCCCATACCGACAGCTGAACCGATACAGGCAAGAATGAAGCCCCATCTGTTATTAAATGATTCTCTTTTTTTCATCATTTGTTCCTCCAAAATGCAATGATCAATATTGTATGTATTATGTCCAAAAGACACATATTCCATAGTACACTATTCTAAGGACAAAGTAAAATAGAAGTTAAGGATTATTTACCGGATTATTTTACAGCCGGATGCTGGCGCCCCTCCGTGTCGATTTCATCACTGTCAGGATAGATCAGTTCTGAAATCGGAACAAATTTGTATCCTTTGTCCCGGAGAGTGGTGATCAGGGTTTCCAGAGCGTCTGCCGTATATTTTGCGCCATTGTGGCAAAGGATAATGGAACCGTTGCCCAGGTGCTTATGTTCGCAGACTGTTTTGATAATGGAATCGACACCGTAATCCTTCCAGTCCAAGCTGTCTACATCCCACTGGATTGCGTTGTAACCACATTCCTTTGCGGTTGTTACAAGGGTATCATTATAGTCGCCGTAAGGGGGACGGAACAATGTCATTTCCTTTCCGGTTAATTCCTTTACTTTATTATGAACAGACATGAGCTCCCCTTTACATTCTTCTGCGGAAAGCTGCGACATCTGTTTGTGATTCTGGCTGTGATTGCCCAGATCATGCCCCCGCTTAGCAATCATTTTCACATCGTCGGGATAAGATTCGACCCAGCCCCCGGTCATAAAAAAGGTGACATGAACCTTATATTTATCCAGAATGTCCATGATCTTCTGAGTGTCTTCATTGCCCCATGCAGCATCAAAGGACAGTGCAATTTTCTTTTCAGGTGTGTCAACACAATATATGGGAAGCTTTTTGGGACTTTTGGAATATGTATTTGAAGATGGCGCAGCACTGCCGGACGGAGAAACATCCGTATTTGTTGCAACAGATTCTTTTCTGAGGCGATTCTGTCCGTAGGAAATAGAAATTCCTGAAATTAATATAACGGACAGAATAAAAAGTCCGCATTGAAGGAAGGAACCAAAATCTGAATGGAAATTGAAGTGCTTCATGACAAGTCCTTTCAAAAGGCTGTAAACAGCGTTAAAATATACTTATTTACAGGGTATGAGACCGGTTGATTGTCCTATGACAAAATGGGTGATTTTAAAAAAAAGTAAAAAAAATAAAAAAAATTGAAAAAAGGTGTTGACATATGTCGATAAGCGTGGTAAATTATATATCGTTGTCGCGCAAGACAAGCGGTCAACAAAACAAGCGGAAACGCTTGAGAGAAGCTTGATAATTGAACAGTAA
>CAKRHL010000060.1 GCA_934338765.1 uncultured Lachnospiraceae bacterium
CATAACCGCATTGACCGGTGTTGCTCCATCCTCCAGCTCCATCTGCTTCACTTTGATGTCAAGACCCTCTACGTCAATTTCAACATACTTAGAAATGACCTGAATGATCTCATTTTTCATCTGTTCCATAATTTCCGGCGAGCATACTGCCCGATCAGAGGTAATGGCTACCTTGAGACGATTTTTTGCGTTCTCTCCGCTTTTCACGTCACTTTTAAAAAAACTTGAGAAAAATCCCATTCCAAACCTCCATCTACACCGAATAACCAAAATTGCTCCGGTTATCAGCGAATTTATCCTTTATTTTGAATCACTATCTACTTCTTTAAGATTGAAGCCAACTTCTGGAATAAACCTTTCTTGGCCTCAAAATCAATAAAATCTACCTGCTCGCCTACAATACGCTTGCAAATGTTCATATAGGCCTGTCCTGCCATACAGTCAGAGCCAACAAGCGGCTCACCGTTGTTGGCAGAGATAACAATATGCTCATCGTCCGGAACAACACCGATCAGATCCACTGCAAGGATCTCCACAACATCATCACTTGACATCATATCGCCACTCTTTACCATATCGACACGGAGACGGTTTACGATCAGATGTGTCTGTCCAATCTCATTTGCCTCCAGCAGTCCGATGATACGATCTGCATCACGAACAGCAGACACCTCAGGGGTTGTTACAACCAAAGCACGATCAGCTCCGGCAATGGCATTCTTAAAACCCTGCTCAATCCCGGCCGGACAATCCATCAATATGTAATCAAATTCCTCTTTCAGCTCATCAGCAAGCTTTTTCATCTGCTCAGGTGTTACCGCTGTCTTGTCCTTTGTCTGTGCGGATGGCAGCAGATAAAGATTTGGATAACGCTTGTCCTTGATCAAAGCCTGTTTGATACGGCAGTTATTTTCTACAACATCCACCAGATTGTAGACAATACGGTTCTCCAGTCCCATGATCACGTCAAGATTACGAAGTCCTATATCTGTATCGATCAGCACTACCTTCTTTCCCATCATGGCAAGTCCGGTACCTACATTGGCCGTAGTGGTAGTCTTACCAACGCCGCCTTTTCCGGATGTGATTACAATAACCTCTCCCATTTTTATTTCCTCCTAATTATTAAAGTGTTAATCTATGATGCACTGCCAGTCTGCAGTTACATTTCATTTATGACACAGACATCCTTGTCCACATATCTATGACAGCCGGATATCACTCATTACATCCTTGTCCAATGACTCAATATAGATATTGCCATCCTCCCAGAATGCAATCTTGGTTTCTTTTTCCTCCCGGCCCCGGCCCTTCTTTTTGGGCTTATTCTGCTGATCCGGTGATCTGGCGATCGTATCCGCAATACGGATCTGCACCGGTTTCATATCTAAGGCTATCACAAATGCGTCAACATTTCCAGCAGAACCTGCAAAAACATTTCCTTTCAGCGATCCCAGAATAATGACATTTCCCTTTGAGATCACCTTGGCTCCATTATTGACATCTCCCAATATGATAACACTTGTCTCAACATCCAGAACCTGTCCGGAACGAAGATTTCCCTTAAAAAAGAAACCGGTTCCATTGTCATTCTGAAGCAGATTGGCCGATGTGTCCCCGTCCGGGGTATCCTTTACTCCTGAAACGGCATTCTGAACTGCCTGTGCAAATACTGCCTCCTTCTCCGGATCCTCGTCAAGAACGCAGACGATCTGCAGACGGCAGTTTTCCCTGATGATCTCCAGGATCTCATCCTGCTCCTTCTCGTCTAACTCTCTTCCCTGAAAGGTAACTGCCTTCTTGGCATCTCCCCAAAAATCAGCGGCAGAAGCAAACTTATCTTTGACTTCATTCTTCAAGAGCTCCCACTCTGCCGCCGGATCCAGCTTCAAAATGATTCCTGATCTTGATCCTGTTATTTTAACTAAATCTGCCATATCACTGCTCCCATTCTAATACATATATTGACTAATCATTGGTTCTTGCATAGTGATCCACGGATGTTGCCTTGCCCCCGGATACCTTTTTATCTCCAAAATAATACTGATACACATCTCTTGCACATTCCATCGCATAAGAGGAGGTATAACCATTCGGAATAACACAGCTTACGGATATCTCCGGATTCCCATACGGACCATAGGAAAGGAAATATGCATGGTTTGGATGAAGCGTATTCTGCTGTGCCGTACCGGTCTTTCCGGCAAATTTCTTTTTCATTCCCGCAAAAATACTGCCATGCTCTGCCCCGTTTACTACGCGGTACATACCGTTGTGTACAGCCTGCCAGGTAGACTGAGCCACCTGCACCTTATTTCTGACCTTTGCGGAATTATTTAATACCGTCTTGCCATTGACATCCTTGATCTTGTCTACCAGCGTCAGATCATAACAGGTACCGCTGTTGGCTACTGTTGTCACATATCTGGCAAGCTGGATCGGCGCATAGGCATGACTACCCTGACCGATGCAGGAACGAAGAATATCTGTTGTGGAAAAATGTGGTGCTGACTCCATGATCTCTACACCGGATTTGTCTGTAAGACCAAACATATCCGCATATTTCTTCAAGCGGGCCAGTCCCCCTTTATCATTTACCCGGCCATTATGACCATTGCCCAGACGATAGCCCATCTCATAGAAAAAGACATTACAGGAATGCTCTATAGCTCCCGCCACATTCAGATTACCGTGAGAAGAGCTGCTCCAGCACTTTGGCGAGCCATATGCCGGTGCCTTGGTGTAAGTCACGGTATCATAAACGGTACTCGACGGCGTGATCAGTCCCTCCTGCAGTGCTGCTACCGAAGAAACCATCTTAAAAGTGGAACCCGGTGCGATCTCCTGCTGTGTCGGACGATTCAAAAGAGGAGAAGCCGTACTATCCTTCAGATAAGTATAAAAGTAATCTGAATCCACCTGATTTGCCATCTTGTTGTTGTCATAGCTTGGATACGTTACCATCGCCTTGACGTCACCGGTATTGACATCGGTAACAATAATAGATCCGGAGCACGGATCCAGCCCCAGCTGTCCCGGTGTGATCTCAAGCTTCTTGATCTTGCGGATCAGGAAGGAATATGGCGATGTGATGCTATTCTTTACCTGACTGTACTCCTGCGCATTATACTTAATGTCTCCCTGATCAAATAAAAGCAGACAGATGTCCCGTCCGGAGAGCTCATAATGATAGATCATATAACTATAGATCATCTTGGTAAATGTAGTATCATTTTCTAATAAATCAATGCCATAGTCAACCAGTTTTTTATAAATTTCCTGGGTGCTGTAAAAATCATTTCCAATATTTAATTTGTCCAGATCGATCCACTGCTTCGATATCGCATACTGGAGATATTTGCTCAGACTGACCGATCCGTTTACATAACCCTTGTATGTGGCATCCGACGTATCCACTGATTTCCGGGAGCTGTCAGACTCACTGCTTTTGGTGATCACAACGGAATTTTCTGTCAGAATTCTGTAAAAATAATCCAGAAAATCATTGATATCTGATGAAAGACTCTTTGCATTGGCTGTGCTTCCGGATGCCAAAAGCTGTCGAATCCTGCGAACGATCACTTTCTTTTTATTTTTGTATTTCTTTAATGTTGCCTTTTCCAGAGTCGATGCATCATCGTCGTTAAAACGTTCCACATTGACAATATTATTCTTGATGATGGCATTGTACACATCATAGATCGGCACACGGATATCCTTTGTGGAATTACCTCTTGTTCCTGCATCCATGCTGTTATTGATATTGGAGATCAGAATACCTGCGATTCTCTCCTCCAGAAGATGGTAGCACTCCTCCTGAAGCTTGGCATCAATGGTCAGATACAGATCGTTGCCTGCCACGGGATCCTTGGTCGTCTTCTCAGAAATGATCCGGCTGGTTCCGCCGTCTACCGTGATCTCCTTGCTTCCCTTCGTGCCTCTCAGATATTCCTCATAGGTGCTTTCCAGTCCGGAGATACCGATCTGGTCATCAACAGAATAAACAGACTCTTCGTCATCCTTCTCCAGCTCCTCCAGCTTTTCAGCTGATATCGAACCTGTATATCCCAGCATATGGGCAAAATATTTACTCTTTTTATATACGCGGGAAGTATTCTGATCGATATCAACGCCCGGCAGAAGCTCGCTGTTTTCTTTAATCGCCGCCACTGTATTTTCATCTACATTTTTGGCCAGGATAATATCCTGAAACTTTGCGTAACGGTTAATGAACATCGCATAACGCACCGCCAGAATGTCAATTGCCGTATCCTGATCATACTCGGAAGATATTTCAAATTTCTTGATCAGATAATCATACATTTCCTGCGGTGTCGTATCCTTCTGCTCCTGTGTCAGAGCCTTGACACCTCCCTGCACAGAATACGCATCTGCCAGATAACGTTCCAGTGAACTTCCCTCCACCTGATACAGGAGCTTTCCCTTTTCATACTGCAGATAATAATCTACAGATAACTCACTGCCGTGCTTCTGCAGAATATAAAGCAGACGGTGGATCATCTGGTTTTTTTCATCATTGGTCATGCCGGACAACTTTGAAGTCTCCGAAAATACAATATTGTAGGATAATTTATTGTACGCAAGAAGTGTGCCGTTGCAGTCATAAATATTTCCTCTGGTTGCCTTAATATCCTTCTCCTTGATGGTATTGCTCGCCCCACTCGCAATAATACTGTCTCTGTCCACGATCTGAAGTTCAAACATACGATTGACCAAAATCGAAAAAAGAAGAACAAAAACAACCGTAATCGGCAATAATCTTGAATTGAAAAACATTTTAATATATTCTTTCAAATTGTCTAACACGACATCACTCTCCTTTCTTTCTCCGGAACCTCATCCTCCTCATACGATCTTTTCCCGGTCCGTCTCTATATGCTCCTCCAGAGAAACCCTTTCCTCCGGATTAAAATACTCTTTGATCCGCCGCATCACCATATAGATCAAAAGACCTACGATCAGTGTATAAATAGCCTCCGGGATCATGACATGCAGCAGATAAAACAAAAAATCCATTCTGCCCCGCAGCATGAAACGACAGACATAATAAAGCAGGCCATATGCCAGATCACTCAGCACGATCGTGATCGCAGGAATATAAAGCTTGTCCTTAAAATATAACTTGTTTAACATACCATTGATGTAACCGATAAAAGCATAGATCAATATGGTAAGACCAATGACAGAATTAAACATGGCATCCACCAAAAGACCGCCAACCACACCGGAAAACATTCCCAATGTCCGGCCATACATCAGACCGGAAGCCGCTGTCACCATGATCAGTATATTGGGAGTCACACCTCCCAGATGAAGATGTCGAAATACGGTGGCCTGAAGCACAAAACATATAATATTTAACAATAAAAGATAAATATATCGTCTCAATTTAAAATATCCTCCAAATCACCGGAATCCTTTACCTCTGTAATAACCAGAACCATATCCAGTCCCGAAAAATCGGCTGCCGGTGTCAGATGCGCTGACTGTGTAATGTTGGATGAGTCTGTCTTGATATCTCTGGCATAACCGATCAGAATACCCGGAAGATACTTGTCACTGACCGGTGAAGTCACCACCTCGTATCCGTCCTTGATCTTGGCGTCTGCAGGAATCCCCGAAATATCGATCATCCCTTTATTGATCAGCTTTAAATTACCATTGACAAAACACATATCAGAGGTCTTGAGAAATGAACCGGTAACACTGCTCTCATCATCAATGATGGAGCGCACTCTGGCGTAAGATTTATTGACCTCTGTGACAATTCCCACCAGACCGTCTCCGGCAAGAACATTCATATTGACCTTAAGTCCGTCATTGGAACCTTTGTCAATAACAAAGCTATTAAACCAGTTGCCATCGCTGCTGATCACATGAGCTGCCACCTTAGGATAATCCGAGTACTTTTCATCCAGATCATACAGCTTACGGAAATTGTCCAGATCATACTTATCCTGCTGGAGCAGACGGTTCTGCGCTGACAGCTCATCCACCTGCTGCTTCAATGAATCGTTTTCTTTGGCCAGTTTTTTAACTGTTGTTGCATAGTCCATCCCATCCGCAACTACAAGCCCGATCTTGTTGATCCCGCGCTGCATAGGTGTCACCACACTGCCCACCGCCGCACGGATCGGCGTCATTTTATCCTGAAATCGAAATGAAATAATGATCAAAGCCACACAGACGATCGCAATGGTCATTAAAATATATTTCGGATCCATGGTAATCTTTGTCCGTTTACGCATTCCTAAAACTCCTTCATATCATAATATGTAGTTATCTGGTGCTTTTCAACGGGATGCTGTATCTCGCTGCAATCTTTGGATGCTCCGCCAGATAACCCAGTCCGGAAACGACTGTCCGCTGTGCATGCTTCGTTGTGTTGATCCGGTATCTCGTCTCGTTGGCCACCAGTTGATCCATGCCGCGTATCCAGGAGGATCCCCCTGTCAGATAAATCCCCTTCTCCGCAATCTCCGAAGCAATCTCCGGAGGTGTCCTCTCCAGCATAGAGCGTACCGCTGCCGATATGGTCATAAAAACGCCCTGTACCAGCGGAAAGATTTCAGAAGATGCAATAGTCACCTGTCCCGGAAGACCTTTCACAATATTCCTTCCCACTACTGTGACCGTCTCGTCCACAGGTACCGCAGACACCAGCGTTTTTTTGATCTGCTCCGCACTTTTTCTGCCTATGACAAAATTATGCTCCTTACGGATATAATTTATAATCTGCTCATCAAAATAGTTGCCTCCGTACGGCAACAGCTTCGAAACAACAATTCCTCCCAGAGACAATACAGAAATCTCCGTTGTCTCCGCTCCCACATTGACGATCATGATCCCCCTGGCGTTCTCCACATCCAGATTCAGCCCCAATGCATCTGCGATAGGCTTATGTATCAGAAATACCCTGTGAGGCTTGCTCTCTCCCTCTGATACCACTCTGGAATAAGCATTCTTGTCTACCTCACGGATATCCGCCGGAACGGCAATATAAAAATCAGCATTTTTCAATTTACGTTTACCGGATATCTTTTCCAGCATAAAATTCCACAGAGAGATCATATCTCCCATCTGGGATATCACACCGTGTTCCAGTGGAAAAGATACCTTGATATTGGGTGGAACCTTTTCAAACATCTCATATGCTTTATCCCCGATCGCAACCGGCCGCTGCTGTGGTCCCTTTCCCACTGTCGCCACCACCGTGCGTTCATTCAGGATGATACCGTCTGATCTTTTATATACTTTGACTGTACCTGTTCCAAAATCAATACCATATGTTTTATGTGCCATTGGAATACTCCCTTCGGTAATCTGAATCTATGTCAATCTCTTTTATAAATATCCGCTTTCCCGAAAACTGGTGTAACGATTGTCTCCGATCACAATATGATCCAAAAGCTCGATACCGATCATATGTCCCACATCCCGGATACGCTTCGTCAACAGCATATCCTCCCGGCTGGGTCCCGGATCCCCTGACGGATGATTGTGCAGCAGTATAATATTTACCGCCTTGTGCTTCAGCGCATTGTAAAAAATCTCCCTCGGCGCCGCCACCGAAGAATTAAAGGAACCGTTAGAGATCACGATCTCCTTCCTCAGTGCATTCTTGCCATCCAGAATAAGCAGACGCACCTGCTCCGTCTCCAGAAAACGCATCTGCTGGATATAATATGCCGCCACCTGCTCCGGTTCACTGCACTTAAGCTTCTCTAACGGCATACTGGATCGTATCATACGCCTTGTAAACTCTGCCATACACTTTAACTGCACTGCCTTGACCATACCGATCCCGTGTATCTCCTGCAGCTCCTCCAGAGAAATATGAAACAGACCACCCAGATGCCTTTCCGGCAAATGACATAAGACCCGTTCCGCCAGATCGACAGCTTTCTCTCCCTGACTGCCGGTTCGTATCACAACAGCCAGAAGCTCACTGTCAGAAAGTGCCTCCGGGCCGTAATGGACACACTTCTCGTATGGTCTTTCAGACAAAGGAAGCTCCTTCATACGAATGACCTCCCGTGCCTGTTCTTCCTTATGATCACGTTTGTTTTTCTTCATTTATGCCTCCTATCCGAAGGCTTCCCCCATCAAACGTATCAACCTACATAGTATCATAAATTCTCTTTTTTGTATAGAACCATCTTCTAATAGAATTGTGATTTATTCGTGATATTTTTATGCAAGCCGACGTATTTCTCTCCTTATAACGACAATAAATGCTCATTTTCCATATATTGCACCGACATCATAATGCCAAATTTCGCATGATACCAGGTCAGACCTCCCTGAAAATATACGGCATACGGCGGCTCGATCGGTCCATCTGCGCTGAGCTCGATGGAGGAACCCTGTACAAAAGCTCCCGCCGCCATAATGACGTCACTGTGATATCCCGGCATTGCATATGGTTCCGGTGCCACATGGCTGTCCACCGGCGAACCGGACTGGATACCCTTACAGAATGCTATCACGCCCTCTGCGGATCCCAGAGTGACCGCCTGAATAATATCATGGCGGGACTCGGTGCTGTCTGGAACCACCTTAAACCCAAGACGCTCATAGATATTGGCCGCAAAAATTGCCCCCTTTAATGCAGAGGCAGCCACACATGGAGCCATGAAAAATCCCTGGAAGAAGGAACGGTTCAGGCCGAGGGTCGCACCCACCTCTTTTCCAAGTCCCGGTGCCGTCAGACGGTATGCACACATATCGATGAGATCCTGCCGTCCCACAATATAACCGCCGATCGGTGCCAGTCCGCCTCCCGGATTCTTGATCAGGGAGCCGACGCACATATCTGCCCCCACCTGTGTCGGCTCGATCCGCTCCACAAATTCACCGTAACAGTTGTCCACCATACAGATCACATCCGGACGGATCGACTTGATAAATGAGATCAGCTCCCCGATCCGTGTTACAGAAAGAGTCGGGCGGGTGGCATATCCCTTGGAACGCTGGATCGTTACAAGCTTTGTCCGGTCATTGAGAGCAGCCCGTATCCCGTCAAGATCAAAGCTGCCATCCTCCTTCAGATCCACCTGACGGTAAGTGACACCAAACTCCTTCAGACTGCCCGGTGCTGCATTGTCTCCTATCCCAATCACTCCCTCCAGGGTATCATAAGGCTTTCCTACAGGTGAGAGCAGCTCATCCCCCGGACGCAGATTGGCAGAAAGTGCCACCGTAAGAGCATGGGTTCCACAGGTAAGCTGCGGTCTGACCAGTGCCGACTCCGCCTCAAAAACGCTGGCATAGACATCCTCCAGCGTCTCTCTGCCCAGATCATCGTAGCCATATCCCGTAGAAGACTCAAAGCAGCCTGCGCTGACCTTATGCTTCTGCATTGCCCGAAGCACTTTCATCTGATTGTATTCCGCCGTCCGGTCGATCTCCTCAAACCGTTCCTTCAGTCCTTCCTCTATACTGCTGCAGAAATCATAAACCTTATCACTGATCCCTGCTTCCTTGTACCAATCCTGTAATTCCATCTTCTCTTCCTCTTTTCTCTTTTTATATTCTCTCTGTAAAAGCTGCTTTGCTTCACTGGTCTGATCCTGTTTGATCATATCGTTTTTGCTGCCGTGATCTCCCATCAGATCTAAAACCGTTCCCGTATCTCTTCCACACAATGCGCAAGCAGCGCATCTTCGCCGTCATACTTCTCTTTATCCAGCCATGTCACGGTGCGCTCCCTGCGAAACCATGTAAACTGTCTTTTTGCAAAATGTCGCGTTTCCAGCTTGATCTTGTCAAATGCTTCATCCATCGTACATTTTCCGGTAAAAGCATCCAGGATCTCCTTATATCCCAATCCCTGCATGGATACCATCTCACGGGTGCATCCCCGCTCCTCAAGCCGCTTTACTTCCTCCTCAAGCCCTTCCTGCCGCATGAGATCCACCCGTTTGTTGATCCTGTCATACAGAATCTCTCTCGGAAGACTCAAGACATAATAAATGAAATCATACGGTGATTCCTTCTGGCGCTGTGTCTCATTATGCTCTGAAATCTTCTGTCCGGTCTGATGATAATATTCAAGTGCCCGGATCACCTTCTTGACATTGTTGGGATGAATCTGCTCTGCCGACTCCTGATCTACCTTGGCAAGCTCCTGATGAAGCACCTCTGCCCCCTCATCCTCAGCCTTTCTCTCCAGCATCTGCCGGTAAGAAGTATCCGCCTCATTCTCCGTAAAATCAATATCATACAGAACCGACTGAATATAAAATCCGGTTCCTCCCACGATGATCGGAATCTTTCCTTTGGCATAGATCTGTTCCATATATTGTTTACACAGTTTCTGGAAAACAACCACATTAAACTCCTCCCACGGCTCCAGTTCATCCACAAGATAATGGGGCACACCGTCCATTTCCTCCGGCGCGATCTTGGCCGTGCCAATGTCCATGCCTTTATATACCTGCATGGAATCCGCCGAAATGATCTCACCTCCCACCGCCTTTGCCAGCCCTATGGACAAAGCTGTTTTTCCAACCGCGGTAGGTCCCGTCAGAATAATAAGCGGTCTCTTTTTTTCTTTGAGATTTTCCATAATCTTCCTTTCACATTTTATACAATTCGCTTAAACTTCTTGTCCAGCTCTGTCTTGGTCATCTTGATCAT
>CAKRHL010000061.1 GCA_934338765.1 uncultured Lachnospiraceae bacterium
GTATACGGCTGCTAAGAAGCTTTAAGGTTTTGCATGGCAAAAAAATTCTAAAGCAGCCGGTGTACGGCTGCTAAGAAGCTTTAAGGTTTTGCATGGCAAAAAGTGATTGTGAGATTATAGTGAAGTAATGGAGGTAGAGAAATGAGTGAAATATATGATTTTGATAAGGAGATCGACAGGAGAAATACAGGTTCTCTAAAGTGGGATGTGCCGGAGGGAGAGCTGCCGATGTGGGTGGCAGATATGGATTTTGAGACAGCACCGGCGGTGAAACGGGCTTTGGAAAAGAGAGTGGCTCATGGGGTGTTTGGATATTCTGTTTTGCCGGATGCCTGGTATGAGGCGTACCGAAACTGGTGGAGCAGCCGTCATGGCCTGCAGATTGAAAAAGACTGGCTGGTCTTTTGTACCGGCGTGATCCCTGCCTTGTCTACAGCTGTGAGAAAGCTTACGACACCCGGGGAAAAGGTACTGATCCAGACACCGGTTTATAATATCTTCTTTAATTCCATTATCAATAACGGACGTTTTGTGGTGGAAAGTCCTCTGGCATATGATGGGGAGCGATATACCATAGACTGGGAGGATCTGGAGCAGAAGCTTTCGGATCCACAGGTTTCCATGATGATCCTGTGCAATCCTCACAATCCGGTGGGAAATATATGGAACCGGATGACGCTGGAGAAGATCGGAGAGCTTTGCCTCCAATATCATGTGATCGTATTTTCGGACGAGATCCACTGTGATCTCACAGCTCCCGGAAAAGAATATATTCCTTTTGCAAGTGTTTCCGAAACCTGCAGGAGCATCAGTGTGACAGCAATCGCACCGACAAAGGCATTTAACATTGCAGGACTCCAGACAGCAGCGGTTATGGTGCCGGATGAGCTTCTGCGTTATCGCATGTGGAGGGCGTTAAATACTGATGAGGTGGCAGAGCCGAATGCTTTTGCTGTGGATGTGACAGTGGCTGCTTTTGGAGAGGGTGGTGAATGGCTGGATGCTTTGCGGGAATATCTTCAGGAAAATAAAAGAACGGTTCAGAAGTATATCCAGGAGGAGATCCCACAGATCAAGGTGGGATCTCTGGATGCTACGTATCTGTTGTGGCTGGATTGTAGACAGATCACAGAAAATGCCGAAGAGTTAAATGAATATTTAAGAAAAAATGCAGGAGTATATCTGTCCGGGGGCAATATTTTTGGTGGTAACGGAGCAGGGTTTCTGCGTTTCAATACAGCGACTACACGGAAAAATATTTTAGAGGGCTTGAAGCGGTTGAAATCCGGGATAGACAGCTATCTGTCAAAATCATGCGCTGATATATGATATGAAAACCAAAGCGGATTGAGGATAAAAATATGAGAAAAGATAAAAGTGCAAGGCTGTTAGAACGGCTGCGGGAAGGAAAGGAGCTGTCCATGAGACAGCAGCTTCTGCTGATCGTCCATTTAAGTATTCCGGCTATTTTTGCACAGATTTCTTCCATCATTATGGAATATATTGATGCATCTATGGTGGGGAGGCTCGGAGCCAATGCTTCCGCATCTATAGGTCTGGTGGCTTCCAGTACATGGCTGTTAGGGGGACTGACCTCTGCATATAATACCGGTTTCAGTGTACAGATCGCTCATCGGATCGGTGCAGGTGATGATAAAGGTGCCAGACGCATTATGAGGCAGGGACTGGTAACAGCTTTGTTGTACAGTCTGGTGCTTCTCAGTATCGGAGCAGGGATCAGCAGAGAACTTCCACAGTGGCTTGGCGGGGACAGCGGTATCTGTCGGGAAGCATTTCATTATTTTCTGGTATATTCTCTGGCTCTCCCCATCATGCAGATGAACCTGGCTGCCGGAGCTATGCTGCAAAGCAGTGGAAACATGCGCCTTCCCAGTATTCTTCATGTGTTGATGTGTTTTCTGGATATATTGTTTAATCTTGTTTTAATATTTCCTTCGAGAACGGTTTTCTGGATGGGACACCGGATGTTTATCCCCGGATTGGGATTTGGCGTACTGGGAGCCGCATTAGGCACAGCGCTGGCGCAGTTTGTGATCATGATCTGTATGATGTATTTTCTGCTTTTTCGTTCGCCGATGCTTCATTTGCGGAAGGAGGAAAAACTTCGATTTTGCAGGAAGGATATACAAAAGGCAGTCTGCATTTCCGTGCCGGTGGCAGTGGAGCAGTTTATTATGAGCGGTGCGCAGATCATGTCTACCAGGATCGTGGCACCATTGGGAATGATCGCTATTGCGGCAAATTCATTCTCCATTACGGCGGAAAGTCTTTGTTATATGCCGGGATATGGAATTGGCTCAGCAGCAACTACGCTGATCGGGCAAAGTGTGGGTGCGGGAAGACATGATCTTACAAAACGGCTTGGCTGGATCGCCACCTGTTTTGGGATGCTTGTCATGGCAGTCAGCGGTGCCTGTATGTATCTTCTGGCACCATGGATGATCTCTATATTATCGCCGGATGAAGCCATACGTCAGCTGGGGGCATCTGTACTTCGGATCGAGGCGTTTGCAGAGCCGATGTATGCAGCTTCCATCGTTGCCTCCGGTGTATTTCGCGGGGCAGGGGACACGTTGATCCCAAGCTGCCTGAATTTCTGTAGTATGTGGCTGGTACGTCTGCCATTGGCGGCTTTCCTGGCACCCCGGTTTGGTCTGCGCGGTGTCTGGATCGCTATGTGCATCGAGCTGTGTATTCGTGGTGTTTTATTCCTGTTTCGTCTGGCGTTTAGTAAAAACTGGGACAAGGCGGATAAAAGGCACCGGGGAAAGTTGTTGACATAAAATATTGAAAAGGGTTTCGTGCTTTTCTTTTTGGACGGAATGATGTATAATTATTCTGATTGGAGAATTTATGGAAAATAATGGAAAAGCACCGGATTGTAAATGTGAAGGAGAAATACAATGCAGGTTATAAGAGAAGAGAGATTAACAGGTGAGAGGGCATTATTCCATAGTAAAAACCTTTCAATCGAGTATTCTATATTTGCAGATGGCGAGTCGCCTCTGAAGGAGAGCAGTGATATTTCACTGCACCGGACTTCCTTTCAGTGGAAGTATCCGCTGTGGTATTGCAAAAATATACAGGTAGAAGATTGTGATTTTGCAGAGATGGCGAGAGCCGGGATCTGGTATACCGATCAGATCTCTGTGAGAGATACATTATATGAGGCGCCCAAGGGATTTCGCCGGGTTCACGGACTGATATTGGAAAATGTCGATCTGCCTCATGCGGAGGAAACGTTGTGGCATTGTCAGGATGTTACCATGAACAACGTGGTGGCAAAGGGAGATTATTTTGCCATGAACTGCAGCGATATGAAGCTGGACGGCTTCCGCCTGGTGGGGAATTACTGCTTTGACGGATGCCGCAATGTGGAGGTGCATCATGCCAGAATGCTTTCCAAGGATGCTTTTTGGAATTGTGACAATGTTACTGTATATGATTCCTATATCTGTGGGGAATATCTGGGGTGGAATTCCAAAAACATAACTTTTGTCAACTGCGTGATCGAGAGTCTGCAGGGCATGTGTTATATGGAAAATCTCGTTATGAAGAACTGCAAGCTGTTAAATACGACACTTGCTTTTGAATATTCCACAGTAGATGTGGAGGTGGATGGAGCGATTGAGAGTGTCAAGAATCCGTCCGCAGGGGTGATCAAGGCAGACGAAATAAGGGAATTGATCTTAGAAGAGCGGGAAATTGATCTTTCCAAAACAACTATTATCGTGAAGAAATCGTAAGATTCGCGGGATGGAGCTGAGGGAGGATGTGTTATTGAGGGAGACGATACATTGAGAAAGAGAATCGCAGTGTTATCCTCACAATTGGAGGAGAATTACCAGAAAAATTTCATGCAGGGGTTTTTGGAAAAGGTATTTGCTTTTGATTATGATGTATGTACCTTTGCTGTTTATCGAAAGTATCAGGATACTATGGAACGTGAGGTTGGTGAGACAAGTATTTTTTCACTGATTGATTACGATGCATTTGATGGCATGATTGTTTTGCCGGAGACATTGCAGACACCGGGACTGATACTGCGTCTGGAGGAGCGGTTCCGGGAGAAATTCCATGGAAAAGTTCTGTATATTGACCGGAAAAGTGATGAGTATGATTATATTATGCTGGATCATTATGGTCCGGTTAAACGGCTGGTATCGCATTTGATCGAAGAACATGGGATGAAGGATATTGTTTTTTTGACCGGAACCCGGTATAATGCACATTCTGTGCAGCGTCTGCAGGGATTTGTGGATGCCATGACAGAGCATGGACTGGATGCCGGAGATGACAGGATCTTTTATGGTGATTACTGGTATGATGGTGGTCGTGACATGATAAGAGAACTGCTGGATCGGAGAAATAAGCTTCCGGAGGCGATTGCATGTGCCAATGATTATATGGCGATCGGCGTTGCTGAGGCTCTGGCAGATCGTGGGATCCGGGTGCCGGAGGATATCGCCATTGTCGGATATGATTCTGTACCGGAGGGGAAGGAAAGTCCAAGTCCGGTTACATCTATGGATATTCCGTCAAGGGAGTTTGGACAGTATGCCGCAGAGTGTATCCGGAGTCTTCTGGATGGGGAGAAGCTGCCGGAATTTACTTATGAACCACCGTTATTTATTGGCGGAAGCTGTGGTTGTCATTGTGAGAGTGTGATACCAAGAAAGATCGTGCGGACTCAGTGGTCTACAGATGCTTCGCGCAAAAGCTTTTACTCCAGCTTCAATCACCTGACTGAGGACTGGATCTCACAGAATACTTTTCCGGAGCTGATGGATGCGGTTCAGACATATAGTTATCAGATCCGGGAGTTTGACAGCTTTCATATTTGTGTGAATGATCTTTGGATCCGTGAGGACAAGCCGGCCAGTGTCAATATTGTGAAAGGTCATTATACAGACAGGATTGCTCCGGTGCTTCATTGTGGCCCGTCAGGCAAAGGAGAGGATCGTCTGGAATTTACAAAAACATTTCCAAGAGAACAGATGCTTCCTGAGATTTATGAGGAGAGTGATACGCCAAAGGCGTACATTTTTACCCCTCTTTATTTTGAGGACATGTGCTTTGGTTATGCGGTGATCAGTTATGGCAATGAGCCGAAAGCATATGATGAACGCTATTATATGTGGTTACATAATCTGATGATCGGTATGGAATGTTTCCGGCGTATGGATGCGCTGCAAAGGACAAACCGCCGGGTACAGGAACGTAAGATTCATGATGAATTGACAGGTATGTTTAATTATACAGGATTTGTGAAGCATTCCAAGCCAATGGTGGAGCGGGCCTGTGAGGAAAATAAATACGTCAGTGTTCTGGCAATGGATATGGCAAGTCTTGACAAGATCAATGAAAAGTTTGGCAGAACAGAGGGAGATCTTGCAATTCAGAAGGTTGCACAGATCATTCAGCAGTGTGCAGATGAGGGGGCAATGTGCTGTCGTCTGGGGGACGATGAGTTTATTATGGCAGAGCTTACGGACGAGGCGACCCATGAGAGGATTCATGCAGTGCGCCGGGAGATTGACCGGATGCTGGAGGAGTATAATCATTCCGCAGAGTGTAAATATGAGATGAGACTGTTTAGTGGCAGTAGGACAGAGCGCGTCAAGGATCTGGTGGAAATGGAAGATCTGGTCAATGCAGCCGTGAGCCGTAAGAATGGTCACAAGGCAAGTGAAAAACGGATTGCCGGTGATGCGGCACTTTCTGCACAAGAGCAGGAACAGGCGTCACTTGTCAAAAAAGTACTGGATGAGAATCTGTTTGCCTATCATTTCCAGCCGATCGTCAGTGCCAAGGATGGTTCCATTGTGGCGTATGAGGCCCTGATGAGAGCGCAGATATATCCGATGGTATCTCCTCTGGATATTATCAAATATGCGTCTCATCTGGAACGTCTGTATGATGTGGAGAGAGCCACCTTCTTCAATATCCTTCATCTGGTGGATGAGAGAGAAAAGGAGCTGGCAGGAAAAAAGATCTTTATCAACAGTATACCGGGCAGCCAGCTTTCCGGAGAGGAAGCAGCGGTGTTGAAGCAGAAGCTTACAAAGCATGCAGACAGTGTTGTGGTAGAGCTGACAGAGCAGACGGAGGCAGATGATAAGACACTGGCGGACATGAAGAGTGGATACGAAAAAATGGGGATTGAAACGGCCGTTGACGATTACGGTACAGGATATTCCAATATTGTGAATCTGCTCCGTTATATGCCAAATTATGTGAAGGTGGACCGGATGCTTCTCAGCGGTATTCAGGACAATCCGCAGAAGCAGCACTTTGTTAAGGATATTGTGATCTTTGCCCATGAGAACCATTTTCAGGTGCTGGCAGAGGGAGTGGAGACCTCAGAGGAGCTGAGAACAGTGATACGGTTGGGAGTGGATCTGATCCAGGGATATTACACGGCCAGACCAAATCCTGACATTCTAGGCAGGATCGACAGTAATATTGAGGAGGAGATCTGCCGGTATCAGAAAGAACGGATATCATAAAGCAGGGATGTCTAAGATATCAGAAAAATTGAATTTTATTATTTGATAAAATAAAAAAGTCATCACAAAATATTTTGTGATGACTTTTTTGATATTCATTAGATCAGGATGATGTTTTTATTCGGATGATATGCAGGGGGATTTATTCTCCAAACAGCTTCACGCCGTCCTCCTGTCCATAGACAGCAAATCCGTCAAAGCCCTGTGTTTCCAGCTTGTTCAGATATTTTCCAAGCTTCTTTGGACGGGCAATGACAGATACAATATAGTCACTGCGTAAATCCTCCGCATAGATCAGAGCCTCTGCATAGGTGTCAGCATCATAAAATACAGCGATTTTCTTTTTGCGGTTAGGGATAGAGTAGTTCTGTTCCATAAGGATACCGAAGATACGCTCAAATCCAATAGAAAATCCTACGGCCGGGATATCCTCATTGAGGAACTTACCGATCAGGTTGTCATAGCGTCCACCGCCTGCAACGGCTCCGCTGTAGCCCGCTGCTTCCACTTCAAAAATAGTGCCGGTGTAATAGCCCTGTCCACGAACAAGGGAAGGACAGAACTCTACAGGGATCGTGCCTTTGGAAACTGTTGTAACCGCATCAATGATCCGCTGCAGCTCTGTAACATAAGAAGCATCACATACATTTGCCACGGATCCCAGTGTCAGGGTGCCATCTGCAAAAAGAGAGATAAATTTATCAATGGCTGTCCGGTCGAAGCCGTTTTCCTCCAGTTCTGCCTTTACGCCGTCAATACCGATCTTATCCTGCTTATCAAAGATGATCGCAAGCTTTTCATTGTCTTCCTTTGCAAAACCGGCATAAGCAAAGATATCACTTAAGATCCGGCGGTCATTGATCTTTACTTTATAATCAGAAAGTCCCACGCGGTTCAGGGCTTTTGTGGTGGTCAGGATCAGCTCGATCTCGGCATCTCTGGACTCATTTCCGATGATATCAATATCACACTGCATAAACTCACGGAGACGACCTTTCTGAGGGCGCTCAGCGCGGTATACACGATCCATCTGGATCACTTTGAACGGAGACAGCAGCTCGTTGCGGTTGTTGGCATAATAACGGGAGAGTGGCAGTGTCAGGTCATAGCGCAATCCCATATCCGCAAGCTCCTTCTCGGTAGGATGATCCCCTGCAAGAGCGCTGTCCAGCTTTTTGCCTCGTTTTAATATTTTAAAGATCAGGTTCAGGTTTTCGCCGCCTTCGCTCTTATCCAGATTGACAGAGTCCTCAATGATCGGAGTAGTAATACGCTGAAATCCCGCACTGCTGTAGGTTTCCATAATGATATTCTGTAAATGATCCCGGATCTCCGTTTCCTTTGGAAGGTAATCTCTGGTTCCCTTAACTGGTGTAGCTTTCATAATTGACATTCCTTTCTTGTTCTATAGTAACAGTAATGATTTTATCATAGCCCGTCCCAAATCACAAGTAATAATATATGCCGGATGTTTGACTTATGCTTTAGAATAGTGTAAAATCGGAGAAAATGCGAAAGAAGAATCATACGTATTTTTCAGAAAAAGTTATTTTGGAGGTCATCATGGATAAGAAGTTAAAAGTAGGTATCCTTGGCGGTACCGGAATGGTAGGACAGAGATTTATCTCTTTGCTGGAAAACCACCCTTGGTTTGAGGTTGTTGCGATCGCAGCCAGCCCGAGAAGCGCAGGCAAGAAGTATGAGGATGCTATCGGCGGACGATGGAAAATGACAACACCGATGCCGGAAGCTGTCAAGAACATTATTGTTGAGGATGTCAGCAATGTGGAAGAGGTTGCTTCCAAGGTTGATTTCGTATTCAGTGCAGTTGATATGAGCAAGGACGAGATCAAGAAGATCGAGGAAGAGTACGCAAAGACTGAGACTCCTGTTGTATCCAATAACAGTGCCCACAGATGGACTCCTGATGTACCGATGGTTGTACCGGAGTTAAACCCGGAGCATTTAGAGGTAATAGAGTCACAGAAGAAGCGTCTGGGAACAACCAGAGGTTTCATCGCAGTTAAGCCAAACTGTTCTATCCAGAGCTACACACCTGCACTTCATGCATTAAAGAAGGCAGGCTATGAGCCAAAGACGGTTGTTGCTACCACATATCAGGCAATTTCCGGAGCAGGAAAGACATTTAAGGACTGGCCGGAGATGGAGGGTAATATCATTCCATTTATCGGTGGTGAGGAAGAGAAGAGTGAGCAGGAGCCACTTCGTATCTGGGGTCATATTGAGAATGGCGAGATCGTAAAAGCAGACGGTCCTGTGATCACGACACAGTGTATCCGTGTTCCTGTATTAAATGGTCATACAGCAGCAGTATTTGTTACCTTTGAGGAGGGAAAGAAGCCTTCTAAGGAGGAGATCATCCGTGTATGGAGAGAGTACTCCGGAGTACCACAGGAGCTGAAGCTTCCTAGTGCACCAGAGCATTTCATCCAGTATCTTGAGGATGATAACCGTCCACAGGTATCTCTTGATGTGGATTATGAGAACGGTTTTGGCGTATCAATGGGACGTCTCCGTGAGGATACTGTATTTGATTATAAGTTTGTTGGATTATCACACAATACAGTCAGAGGAGCAGCCGGTGGTGCCGTACTTACTGCAGAGCTTCTTACTGCCAAGAAGTATATTACAGCAAAATAATCAAAGGATTCATTAACTGTAGTATCAGGAAGACATATTTCGGTCAGTATAAGGGAGTGAGGTGGTTGCATGAATGCATATAGGATCTTAGTCAAAGGAATAGTAAAGAGGGAAGACAAATACCTCATTATTGAGAAATGGTACGATGATAATATCATGGATCCCTATCAGTGGGAGTTCCTGGACGGAGAGGCTGAGTTTGGCGAGTCGCCGGACGTGGCGGTGGTTCGTATGATCCAGGAACAGACAGGTCTTACGGCGGAGGTTGACCGTATCTTATATACCTGGACATTTATGGTAGGTTCTGTATGCAGTCTCGGTCTGACATATCTTTGTTATACAGATATGGAAGAGGACGATGTGCAGCTGTCGGAGGATCTTCATGATTGCCGCTGGGTATCCGCGGACGAGTTTGGCGAGTTCATATCCAATCAGAGGATGTTAGAGGATATCGAGAAAGCAGAATTATATTAAAAGGAAAGGGGTGTCAATGCCGGATGGCTGACATCCCTGTTTTTGGTACTAAATCAACTTGAAATGGACGGTGATGTAATGAAAATTTTGATCAAGAACGGAAAGCTGGTAGACCCGGCAAATGATATTGATGCGTTTTATGATGTGCTGATCGAGGAGGATAAGGTGGCACTTGTTTCACAGGATATTGATCCGGATATTCTGGGAGAGGGAGACCGGCTGATCGATGCCTTTGGCAAGGTTGTGATGCCGGGCTTTATTGATCTGCATGTACATTTGAGGGAGCCGGGATTTGAATACAAGGAAACCATCAGGACAGGCTGTGAAGCAGCCGCCCACGGTGGTGTGACCAGTATATGTCCGATGCCCAATACAAAGCCGGTCATTGATTCTCCGGAGAGAGTCTGTAATCTGCTGGAGAGAGCCAAGGATGCACCGGTACATGTGCTTCCCATCGGAGCCGTAACCATCGGTCAGGAGGGAAAGGAGCTTGCAGATATTGAAGGTATGCAGGAGGCCGGTATCGTAGCCTTGAGCGAGGATGGCAAATCTGTGATGGACAGCCTGTTATTCCGTCATGCCATGGAGCAGGCAGCACAATATGAGATTCCGATGTTTTCCCACTGTGAGGATAAGGCTCTGGTGGACGGCGGTGTGATGAATGCAGGAGATAAAGCAGAAGAACTGGGACTTCCGGGTATTACCAATGCGGTAGAGGATGTGATCGTGGCCAGGGACATTCTGATCAGCAAGGAGACAGGAGCACAGCTTCATCTCTGTCATTGCTCTACGGCAGACAGTGCGTTGCTGGTAGGAATGGCAAAGGATCAGGGACTTCGTGTGACGGCCGAGGTATGTCCGCATCACTTTACCATGTCGGATCAGGAGATTACTGAGGATGACGGCCGCTTCAAGATGAATCCGC
>CAKRHL010000062.1 GCA_934338765.1 uncultured Lachnospiraceae bacterium
TACTAACACCCAGTCTGTCCCGGAAATATCGCGGGTCACTACGACCTTATCACCAAGAGTCACAACCGAATCATCATCTTTTTTAATCTTGTCCGCCACCTTCTTCAGAAACCCATCCGATGCATTGTCCACTGAGGTGGAAACCAGTCCGCTGTCACGGGACGCAAGAATATCACCATTCACCTGATCCACAAGCAACGATTCTGCCCCCTGCATGGATACACTTGAATTTACAATGATATTCACGGAATCCAGAGAAAGACTTGTCGCCAGCACCCGGACATCATCGGGATCATCCAGCATGCCACAGACACTGATCATCATATTGCCCTCGCTGTCCTCATACGCCTGGGTATAACCGGGGTTCATCCGGGTAAGACCCTCCTTGTACCAGATCTGCTCTGTTGCCCCGTCATATTTCGTCTGATTCTCCGATGCCTGCATCACATTCCCCTTCGTGTCAGCAATATAAAAGCCGCCCACAAAGGCACTGTCCAGTCCATAATAATCATCCAGCTTCCGCTGAAGCTGCTTCTGATCCTTAATAGCCCCTGAGCTTTCCAGGTCATACTTCACCGTCTTGACCTCGTCCAGCTTACGGTTCAGCCATGCTTCGATCTGGCTGCTCTGATCCTTTGCCGATGTGCTCAAAAGGCTCTGGGATGAGGCCATAATATCAGCCTCTGACACATTATAAGCAATCGCGATCATTACAATCACCATAATGATCGTAACCGGAAGAGATACCCCCAGTATCTTTGCCCTCAAGCCCGGCCGCAGGTTTTTTCCCTTCATCTTAATTTTTTTCATAGTATTTACCACTCCTTCCATGACAACCTGAAATGATTATCTAAATATGCTGCTTAAAACCTCCTGTTCTCTTCGGTGTTTTATCCTTACATCATATTATAACAAAAAACGGCATTTTTCTCAACTGTGATCAGATATCAAAAAATCACAAATCCGCAACGTAAGGGAGCTTGTTCACTTGCGCAGAATCTGTGAACAACAAAATCCAGATGCAAAGCATCTGGATTTTAAAGTTATTCTTAAAGCAGTCAGTTCACCTTAATATTCGCTTTTACATCCCGGGTATCTCCGGTCTCTACATCGGTGAACTGTACCATCCACTGGTTTTTATGCTCCCAGTCCTCATAAAAAGCTGAAATTTTCTCGCCCTCTCGCAGCGATACCCGGCTTATCTTCTCTCCTGCATAATTACGAATCACCCCATTCTCCGAAATATACATGGAATCCTCCCAGATGATCCCCTGCAATTTCCGAACAAATCTACGCTCTTTACAATCATAGATAAAACAGGTTTCCTCCCCTTCTTTCATCCTGCAGTATACCGCCACACAGGTATTCATTATTTTGCAGGATATGACAGCTTCTACCCCTGCATCCTGTTTCCGCATATCATATGTCTTTCCGTAAATGTAAAACTTGGTTTTATCTTTTCCGGAGCCCCTTTGGAACTGGTCCGCCGGAAAGCTGGTCCGTCCCACGGCATTTCCCAGTCCGTCATACCACTTGTCCTTATTCCGGCGAAAAATTCCCATCCCCGGATAATACCGCATCTGAGCATGTTTTCCCCCGATATAGGTCAGCTCATACGTCACATAATTCGTTCTGACCCACTTTTTCGACCATAACTCATCCTCCGAATGATCCGGATCCGGTTTCTTCCGTCTCCGGTAATATGTTTCCTCCAGCCACTCACTCACCTGCTTAAGCTGCCATTCGTCCAGTGTTCTGGTTCCAAACGCCTCATATCCGTCCATATGATAAGTGGCCCGGATAGACACAAGCCCTTTGGTAAAATTCAGAATCTGTCCGCTTCCGGCGCTTTTCTTGTCTGAGGTTTCCATAAAGTCCGGATACATATCCTTCTTTCTCGACTTTTCCGTCCGGTATGTATCATACAAAACCCCGTATGCTTCCCCCGTATTCGGATCAATCGCCTCCGGGTCATACGGCATATAAGAGATCATCCTGTGACCGCTCTGATATGTTTCCGGCGTCGAAATCCCCGTATCCAGCTTGTAGGTTAAATCTTTCTGACATTTTACTCCCACCTCCGTCAGATACGCTTTATGGTTCTTATAATACCAGCATAGTTTCTCCGGTCCATAATTTGCCTCCATGACCGCTTTCGGAGAATCAAAATACGCTGCAAGCTTTTGACACAGTTGTTTCTGCTGTGTGGTTTTGCTAATTGCCATAACACTTTGCGCGTATATCTCATTCGAAATACGGATATCCTCTATCAAACCCTGATGTCTCGCCACAAGATAGTCCGGGTTTGTGCTATATTTCCAAATAACAATATCTGCTGATTTTAACTGCTCATCTATGTTCTTTGCATAATCATATGCCATAATATACAGCTTCACACCAAACCGCTTCCGCAGGATATCTCCATACCATCCCCACTGTGTCTCACCGGGAGCCGGAACATTTCCATCTGTATCAAGCACCCGGATCACCGGCAGCCCGTCTGACTCCTTCTGAGCATTATCTTTTTGATCTTCTGCCATCCCGGCTTTCCCGGAACCCGTTTTCCCGGTATCCTTTCCCGGATTTACAGCATTGGTCAGACCAAAGATCCCCACTGCCAGGATCACAACCACTGCCGCTGCTCCGATCCATTTTGCATGCTTCCTGAACTTCATGACATGCTTTACTCTCCTCCGGGTGTCTGTCTCCCCAAAGGTCAGCATCCCCATCCCCGGGCTCCTCCGGTTTGTGGCAAATTGTAGCAAAGACTCGCTGTAGGCTGCCCGGATATCCTCCGGACTATTCTGCAAAACATACTCGTCACAGCTCATTTCCATATCCCTGATCATCAGAAAATAAGACAGCCACACCAAAGGCTGGAACCAATATATGCTGCAGAGCAGAAACGCCGCCGCCTTTACCAGATTGTCCCGTCGGCGGATGTGATACCTTTCATGCCGGATAATATAATCCTTCTCCTGCTCCCCCAGACGGAAAGGAATATAAATCCTCGGCGAAAGCAGTCCCATCACAAACGGAGACGGTATCGCATCGCATTCATATACATTGTCCTGCATACGGACCGCCGTCGCAACCCTCCCCTTCATCCTGAGATACAGGATAATATTTACAAACAGGATTACACACAAAACTACCAGCCAGAGATATGCTGCTCCGTATAATATCCTCCGAAGCAGCACCGGAGAGAGTGCTTCCGTTTGGTTTGGAGATGTTTCCTCTGCCATATCACCGGACATATTATTACAGATATTGTCTGATTCTTTATCTGTATTTTTAACGGATTCATTCTGGGAAGCGGTCTGTAATTTTGCTGATGAATCAGTAGAACCTGTCTGATCAGCCTGTCCGTCATTTGGTACAGTATCTGTCTGAGCTTTGTTTTGATCATCCGAAGTACTCTTTTTCTGAGATGATTTTTTGCCGGTCATCCTGGCATTTTGCCATGAGACTCCCGTATACTTCTCCAGAGACTGCTCCATCCGATCTGAGCTCTGCGGAAGCAGATTATATACACTGAATGGTGATGCAATTTTTGCAGGACATACCAGCTGTATCCCCACAATGATCCACAGAAGATACGCATATTTCTTCGGCGCTTTCCCCAATAATATCCTCGCCAGAAGAACCAGTACGATCACGACCGAAGCATCAATCCCCATCTGTAAGATCCCCATAAATAACCGAAATACCATACGCCTCCCCCTATCTGTTTGTTTTATCCCATATCAGATTATGCTGCTGACATTTTATAACTGCCACGCATAACGCTTTGTAATCCCGCATAGAAACATATGAAAGTCTTTCCTTTTTATGTTGCAAGTTTATAATCATAAACCTTGTGTTTAGTTTACAATAATAGACCTGTATTGTCAAGAAAATCCTGTGTATAAATTTTCTATAATTTATCCGTACAATATTTGAAGCTTGCTGATAAAATCCTCAATAATAAAGCGTGAATTGATCGATGTGTATACTCTGATCTGCGGACTGTTCTCCGGATAGCGATAAGAGGTATCCTCCTGTACCTCCGGTGCTTTGCAGTACATAAAGCTGCCGCAATTTGGTTCCAGGGTCACTCCTACCGCCGGGGAGTCTCCAAGCGACCAGCTCTCTCCCGCCGACCACGAGGCGTTTTCTGTTTCATAAAATGATATGAGATTTTCGTACAATAATCTGCCGATCTCGCCATAAGGAGCGATCCGTCGTTGTATTTCTCCAAAACCAATATGCATGGTTCCGTAAACATTGTTGGGAATCAGCCATATATCTCCTCCACAGTGAAGCACTGTATTGGCCGCCTCCACATCATTTCCAAAATTAAATTCCCATCCCGGCTTCTCACAACCAATGGGATTGCCTCCAATGCAGACCACCGTCATCCTGTCCACAATTTCAGACTTTGCCCGGATGGCTTCCGCCACATTTGTAACTGCCCCAATACATAAGACAAACAGTGGCTTGTCATCCTCCTTCATGGCCTCCCCGACGATAAACTGCGCTGCCTCTGTCATGGGTTCCCCATGATGCTCTGACATTTTGCCGGTCTGTCCCCGAAGCACCGGCACTTCTGCCCCCATCGCTTCCGTCACGCGACAGATCATCTCATAACTCTGCTCCATGCTTCCCTCTTCCACAAAATGTTCCGCACATATTCCCTTCACCTCAAGCATTTTACTCATCAATGCCTGTGCGATCGCAAAAGGATCATCCGCCTCACAGGCGGCATCCGTATCAATGATCACTCGTCTTTTACGGTATTCCTGCACATGATAACGCAGGGAAGCTTTTCTCTGCTCCAGTGTAATTTTACCTGATGACATTTCCTGCTCCTTTATCATTTCGCCCATGTTGTTTTATCCCGTTCTCCCTGATAATCAAAAAGTCCGTCATTTTTCTCCTCCAACGCTTTGATCATATGATAGGTGTATTCATTATAAGGGGTTAGGATCCCAAGCTCTTCTCCCATACGCATCAACGCACCGGAAAACATGTCGATCTCCGTATGACGTCCCGCATCCAGATCCTGCAGGGTAGAATATCTCGCAGAAGCAGGAACCGCACTTCCTCTTCCGGATGTGCCCGCCATCTTGCTCATATCAATTCCTTTCGCTAATGCAATCTGCTCCAGTTCCCTGCGAAGCCCGTCACTGATGGCTTTCATATGTGTACTGTCACTGTAGCAGCCTACCCCCGCTCCCAGAATCGCCTGAGGAAGATTATTGCAGACATTCAGGCGAAACTTTCCCCATATCTCCTCCCGAATAAACTCCGTAGAGCGGAAATGAATCCCTGTGTCCGCAAAAAGGGACTCGATTGCATGTACCCTTTCACTGTCAAAAGGTGCCGCAAGCTCTCCAAAAATAATCCCCAGAGTAGTTTCCGGATTGAAATAATATCCATTTTCCTCTTTGTGGGATGCCACCTTGATCAGAGAACGAAGAACCCTGTCATCCCCGACCTGTTCTGCAATCAGTTCCTCGCTGTCTACGCCATTCATCAGGCTCATAACTGTTGTATGTTCCCCAACGATCGTCTTAATGCTTTCCAGCGCTCCCGGAAGAGAACCGTATTTCAATGACACAATAAGCAGATCAACATCCTTTGCCTCCTGCGGACTCCACACCTCCGGACGATAAACTTCATCATTGATCCGACAGCCGTCCTTTTTCAGCCTTTCCGCCCGTTCTCCCTCTGCGACCACACCCAGACGTATGTCCTTTTTGTGAGACATTCCCCAGATCACATAAGAACCAACTGCTCCTGCCCCTAATACGGCTACTGATTTTATGTTCATAATCACTCTACATTCCTTTCTCTTCCTGCTTGCTTTATGCTTTTTTCCGCCTTCTTAATTCTTTAGCTTTCCCTCTGCCAGATCCCGCTCTGTCATATAGTTGGTTGAAAATGCCGCATTACATTCTGTGATTTCCTTTGTCCCGTTAATATAATCTGCATACAGATCCCAAAGATCCATTCCTCCGTCCGCTTCCAGTCCATCATCGTCCGGCAGCCACTCCCGGATCAGGGCGATCCGCTCCTCTTTTGTTGTGTCTTTGATCAATGTTGATTTCATAATGAACCACCTTTCGCTTTCCAGCATCAGCAGTATGTTCATACTGTTCTTATCATGTTGTCTTTATATAATATGATATTTTACCCTTTGACTTCTGTCAATAATCTATCCCGTTTTCATTTTCACCCCTTGTCATTGTCATAATAATTAGAATATCTTTTAAATATTTCGGTAACTCTTTCATATGCCGCTTTTGGTCTGCGATATTCATCAACAATTCCCTTGTTATTCATTTCTCTCGGTCGTCCCGCGAACCATTCTCTGCTTACCCTTACGTCACAAAACTGCCAGATATATACGCCAAGACATTCCGGAAATTCCAGACATTCTGTCACCTGCTCCGTCAGTGCTTCCGCCTGATACTCCTCGGTCCATTTTCCGTGATATGCATTATGACAGCCATACAGGGCACCTGCTCCAATCTCAGAAACAATAAATGGTTTTCCTTTACCCTTTCCATCCTCCTTGATCCATCCATATACCTCATCCAAATAATCCTTCACCGATTTATCCACATACCATCCCGGATAAAGATTACAGGAAATCACATCCGGAAGATCAAAGCAGATATCCTGAAAAAACTTACAGCTTGCAAAAGTACATGGTCTGGTATCATCCATTTTTCGGATCAGGTCAAACTGTTTTTCGTAACATGAACGTCCAAATATCGTCTCACTGGCACATTCATTTAAAATTCCCCAAATAAAGATACTTGGATGATTATAATGATTCAAAATCATTTCCCGGATCACCGCTTCCGCCTGCGTCTCAAACAACGGATGCCTCATGCGGTCTTCTTCCAGACCACGGGCATGATTTTCCTCCCAGACCAAAATCCCCAATTCGTCACATAGATCCAAAAAAATCTCATCATTGGGATAATGCGCCGTCCGTATTGAATTCGCCCCCATCTGTTGTATCAAAACAAGATCATTGTAAATTGTCTGATACGGAAGAGCACAGCCGTAATCCGGATGATCCTCATGCCGGCATACTCCTTTAATCCTCAGGCTTTTCCCGTTGAGCCGGATATTCTGTCCCTCAACACAGATTTCCCGAAATCCAAAGCGATCAATGATATCATCCAGAATTTTCTTTCCCCTTGCAGCCTGCAATTCCACCGAATATAACTGAGGATTCTCAGGACTCCATGGCTTCACATCATCTATTTCCAAATCCTTTTGAAGCTCATAATGCTCCTGTCCTGTCAACAAAATTTTCCATTCAAATACTGTATTTGTATTTCCAATCCGCCCTTTTACAGTAATTTCTTTTTCTTTGCACTGTCCTGTTTTCAGTACAGATATTGCAGTACTGATCTGTGCATGCCACCTCCTATCCTTCATGTATGTCTTTACATGAACATACTCAAAATAAAGCTCATTTAACTCTTCTACAACAACAGGTCTTGACACACCTCCATAAGACATATAATCATTAGGCACATGAAGCGCACTCTCCTCATGAAACCGATTATCTGCCTTAATCTCCAGTATATGCTCTCCCGGCTGCACATCAGAAACGATCACAGAAAACGGTGTATATGCATTATAATGGTGTGCAATTTCTCTGCCATCCAGATATACCGTTGCTGTATGGCTGACGCCTTTACATTCTATCCGGATATCTCCCTGTGCCGTAAAATTTTTTCTAAAAATTCCTTCTCCCCTGTAATCAGCAAAAAGAGGATGATTCTCCCAACACCCCGGGGTTGCAAGCAGAAACTTTTGACCGGCATATCTCCCGGAACACGGTTCAAACTCCCATAAGCTCCCTGTCATTTCTGTCTGCTTTCTGATTTTATGTGTAGTAAACGTTCGAATCATAGATTAATGCACTCCCTTCATTGATACAATCTGTTCATTATTTTTTTATACCGACAAGCCGAAGGAACGCAGTTTCTCCGTATTTTTTCTTTTACGACGTTCCATTTCCTCCATGGCTTCGGCATATTTATCAGCATCCGCTAATATTTCATCCCACCCTGCCATTTTGAATTTCCAATATCCTCCAAATTGTTCCGGAAGCTCTGCAATATATTCTTCCTTGTTTACAATAGCACTGCTATGCTCCGCTTGAAATATTTCCTCCCGAAGCAGCTTCTCGACTTCCTCCTCTAGCTCTGCCCGGTTATTCACCCTGAGATACAGCTTATTTTCATCATTATCCTGTCCATACCGCATGAACAACTTAGCACAGGCATTTAAATTCACTGCTTTGTCAAACACCGGCAGCATCACCTTTCTGGTTTCCTCCAGTGCCCGCTGCATTGCCTCATGCAGACTTCCGGGCTCATCGGTATTATACCCAAACGAGTACAATACTTCCTTCCGATATGTCTCATCACATTCAATCTTATTGGTGCGATAATAAAACTGAAACAAATTCCACAATACGTCATTGTTTCGGGAAGGTACTATTGAAAAGTCTATAGCATATGCACGATATACCGTTGCCACACCTCCAAGAATCTGAAACGCCTTATACTGGGGTCCATTTGCACTCTCCATGCAAAATTCCGTTTTGCAGGTCAATATATGGATAATTTCTCCACCTTCTACTACTCTGACCAAATAGGGCTGTCTTCCCTTGACTTTTACATACCCTTCTTCCTTTAATGCTTCCAGAAATACGTTCTTAAACTCCTTATTTAATGCTGCGACTGTATTTTGTGCTGCCATGACATCCTGTCCCCTTTCTTAATTCCTGATATCGCATTGTCTGTGTGATGGCCATTATCATTTCAATGGTCCCAGCCCTGCTTTCATTTTTCCAAATAATAACAACACTGCCGCCATAACAATGCCGGCTCCGGTATCTGATACCTGTTTAACAGACAAAGTAATAATATCATAAAACAGGAAAACACATAACATCTCATCCGGGTTTTTGCATGATAACCGGCAATCCGTTTTTCCACTGAACCGCATGAAATGTATTTTTTACACGAACAGACAACATTTCATGATATCCACTGATTTCAACAATAATTTTCCGATTACTCCTTAGCTTTTCGCAGGCTTCTATTGCATTGTCCAGCAAATTGCCAAATATTGTGGTAATATCGATAGCATCCAAAAAATTTAAGCTCACATTATCTACATGTATTTCAAATTCTATTTCCTTTTCTGACATCATTGCCGTCCTATCTGTCAACAAAATATCCAAAATGGGATTCCCTGTATATTGCACCGGAATTAATGACTGCAATCTTCCTCCTATTTCCTCTGTATATTTTGTAACATCCTCTCTATAACCATTAAATGCATATTGCTGCTATTCCAAAAACAAAGCATGCCTTAATTCCAATATAAATACATCTTTTTTCAACTGCTCTATGATATCTTCCATCCATAAATCCAAAAAGAATCGTAATGACAATAAAGCATGACAGGCAGCTGCTGAAATATAAAATCATATCCTGCATATAAATTTCCATCCTAAATATTATTATGTATAAATTCATTCATCTTTTCTTTAAACTTTACAGCCCTCTTTTGAGACAAGTTCAATATCTTTCCGTTATCCAAATAAATGTCATATCCCTGGATCTTTACAATATGCCTCAGGTTTACCAGACTGCCACGGGCATTGATCATAAATCCATAGGCTGCCAATTCCGCAGCAAGCTTTTTCATTATATAAGAAAATTCATATTCTTCCTCCGCTAAGATCATCGCAATTCGGCGTTTCGATTTGATATATTCAAAATATACGATGTCTTTTAGCTTTAATTTTAATATGAGATATTCATCCCCCTTCCCATTCGAAATATTGTAAAAAATCTTTTCCGGATCTTCTGCCTGATGAAATATATTTAACAGATCTAATATTTGATTTTCTAATTTTTCTTTTTGTACCGGCTTGCACAGATAAGAATGTGCATGGATATCATTGATAGCCTGCAGACAATATCTCTCATAACTTGTTGTATATATAATTTTTATAAGAGAAAATTTCCCTTTTAGTCTCCTGCCCAAATCAATTCCATTTACGTGTCCCATTGATATATCCAGAATCGCAATATCCGCTTTCTCCGTCTGCTCCAGCAAGTCCATAGGAGACAGAAAGGTTTTCAAATCATAATTTACTTCATACCTCTGAAAGATATCTGAAAGAATATTAACCACTTTGTTCAAATCATTTATATCATCGTCACATGCAACAACATTTAACAACCTGATGACCTCCTGTATTTATGTGTGCGATTCATTGACCGACAACAGATTATTATTTTGAATAATATGCATGTAATAATATTATCATATTTGTTGTTTATATGCAATTTTCAACAAAAAAACACCCCGAACACACTGCATTTTCGGGGTGTAATAAATTTTCGATTTTCGTAATAAAATTATCTCTTTGAGAACTGAGGAGCTCTACGAGCCTTCTTGAGACCGTATTTC
>CAKRHL010000063.1 GCA_934338765.1 uncultured Lachnospiraceae bacterium
GGATTACTGTGGCTGTGTTTACAGCAAGGCGGCGAGAGAACGGGAAAAGCAGCAGAAGGCATTGGAGTCTTGATGGATGGGCGTGGGAGATATGAGATGTGGAGTTTGAGGGACAGATAACAAGTATATCAGAAGTGCTGTGGAGTTTGAGGGATAGATAACAAATATATCAGAAGAGCCATGGAGGTTTGAAATATGGATGAAAAATATATGAGAAGAGCCATTGAGCTGGCAGAGAAGGGAGAGGGACATGTCAATCCCAATCCTCTGGTGGGGGCTGTGATCGTCAGAGATGGAGAGATCCTGGCGGAAGGGTATCATGCCCGTTACGGTGATCTGCATGCCGAGCGGAGTGCCTTTGCAAATCTTAAGACAGATGCCACAGAGGCAGAGATGTATGTGACTCTGGAGCCATGCTGCCATTACGGTAAGCAGCCGCCATGTACCCAGGCGATCATAGAGCATGGCATCCGCAAGGTTTATGTGGGCTCCGATGATCCCAATGCACTGGTGGCCGGAAAAGGGATCCGCCAGCTTCAGGATGCAGGGATTTCCGTGGAAACCCATGTGCTGAAAGAGGAGTGCGACGCACTAAATGATGTATTTTTTCATTATATTACTACGAAGACACCATATGTGGTCATGAAATACGCTATGACCATGGACGGCAAGATCGCCTGCCATACGGGTGCCAGCAAATGGGTGACCGGAGAAGAGGCAAGAGCACATGTACAGCGTATGCGCAACAAGTATACGGGGATCATGGTGGGAGTACAGACGGTGCTTGCAGATGATCCGCTGCTGACCTGCCGTATTGCGGAAGGGAGAGATCCTATCCGTATCATTTGTGACAGCAGTCTCAGAACTCCTCTTGACAGTCAGATCGTCCGGACTGCGGGAGAAGTGGAAACTATCCTTGCAACAGCGACGGAGGATCCGGCGCGGATCGCTGTCTATGAGGAAAAGGGAGTGCAGGTGCTTGTGACCAAAAAGAAGGATGGCAGAGTGGATCTTACGGATCTGATGAAAAAGCTTGGAGAACGAAAAGTTGACAGTGTCCTTCTGGAGGGGGGCGGTACATTAAATTACAGTGCCCTGCAGGCCGGGATCGTGCAGCATGTCCAGGCTTACATTGCGCCAAAGCTCTTTGGAGGAGATCAAGGGTTCACTCCGGTGAGAGGCATTGGTGTGGATGATCCGGCTCAGGCATGGATATTAACCAACCGTAAAATCACTTCTTTCGGGGAGGACATTCTGATAGAGGCAGATGTTTTGTGATCGCACCGTCAGTGGTGCGGTGATTCCTGATGATTCTGGGTGCGGCTGTTACAGATATTTTTTCTTGCAAACCATAAGCGGCTGTGCTATGATAAGGAACGGAAAGTAAATAAACTTCGGGGCAGCGTGAAATTCGCGACCGACGGTATTTGTGCGCAGATGGCATTGGCTGCTGTGACACATCAGCCCGTGAGTCATTTTTGTGACATGATTTGGTGAGATTCCAAGGCCGACAGTACAGTCTGGATGAGAGAAGTGTTGATATATGATTTTTTGATGTCCCCGTTTTTTCGGGGACTTTTTTCTTTCTTATAGCATACCCGAAGGTATCAGGAAAGGAGGAAAAGATGTTTACAGGTATTATTGAAGAAGTGGGAACCATTGATTCTATTGCAGCAGGCGGTGAATCGGCGGTGCTCACGGTGGCAGCCCGTAAGGTGCTGCAGGGCACGCAGATCGGTGACAGTATTGCGGTCAACGGTGTCTGTCTGACGGTGACCTCCATGCAGGGGGACAAATTTCAGGCGGATGTGATGGCAGAAACGCTGCGAAGAAGCTCATTGGGATCTCTTCACAGAGGCAGTCATGTGAATCTGGAGCGTGCCATGGCAGCGGACGGCAGATTTGGCGGTCATATCGTGGCGGGGCATATTGATGGCACCGGAACGATTCTTTCTACCAGAAAGGAAGGTAATGCTGTGTGGGTGGAGATTGGTGCTCCGGCAGGGATCCTGCGCTATATTATTCAGAAGGGCTCCATTGCCATTGACGGGATCAGTCTGACGGTGGCACTCCTCACAGACAAAAGCTTTTCTGTGTCGGTGATCCCTCACACAGGGGAGGAAACCACACTGTTACACAAAAAGAAGGGCGATATCGTCAATCTGGAGAATGACCCGGTAGGCAAATATGTCGAGCGTTTTCTGACGATTCCTGCGGAGGAAACCAAAGATACACCGCAGGAAAAGGGAATTACCTTGGAAATGCTTACAAAATATGGGTTTTAATGACAAATAGAAAGGCAAGATAATTATGGAAACAAAGTTTAATACCATTGAAGAAGTACTGGAGGATCTCCGTCAGGGAAAGATCGTTGTGATGATGGATGACGAGGATCGGGAAAATGAAGGTGACGTGATCTGTGCGGCAGAGTTTGCCACACTGGAAAATGTGAACTTTATGGCAAGCTACGCCAAAGGGCTGATCTGTATGCCAATGTCGGAGGAGTATACCAATAAGCTGAATCTTCCGCAGATGTGTGCAGAAAATACAGACAACCACTGTACAGCATTTACGGTATCCATTGATTATAAGGACACTACCACAGGAATTTCCGCTTATGAGCGGGGGATCACGGCAAGAATGGTGGCAGATGATGATGCAAAGCCATCGGATTTCCGTCGTCCGGGTCATATGTTCCCGCTTCTGGCCAAGAAAGGCGGTGTGTTGGAGCGTAACGGACATACCGAGGCAACCGTGGATCTTTGCAGACTGGCAGGCTTAAAGCCGGTGGGACTGTGCTGTGAGATCATGAAAGAGGATGGCACCATGGCAAGAACGCCGGATATTCTGGAGTTTGCCAAGGAGCACCAGCTTAAATGTGGCAGGATCGCAGATCTGATCCGGTACCGCAAGGAGCATGAGGTACTGGTGGAGTGTGTGGCAAAGGCAAAGATGCCGACACGATATGGTCAGTTTACCATTTACGGTTATGTGAATAAGCTCAATGGGGAGCATCATGTAGCACTTGTTATGGGAGATATTACAGACGGTGAGCCGGTTCTGTGCCGTGTTCATTCCGAGTGCCTCACAGGAGATGCCCTTGGTTCTGCACGTTGTGACTGTGGTCAGCAGTACGATGCAGCCATGAAGATGATCGCCAAGGAAGGCAGAGGCGTTCTGCTTTATATGCGTCAGGAGGGCAGAGGAATCGGACTGATCAATAAGATCCGTGCCTATGAGCTGCAGGATCACGGGCGGGATACCGTAGAAGCCAATCTGGAGCTGGGGTTCCCGGAGGATGCAAGAGATTATACAATTGGCACGCAGATTTTAGTAGATCTGGGCATTCACCAGCTTCGTCTGATGACAAATAACCCGGCGAAGGTATACGGTCTGGCCGGATATGATCTGGAGATCGTCGAGCGTGTGCCGATCGAGATGGAGCCGGGCAAATATGACAGCTTCTACCTGAAAACGAAGAAAGAAAAAATGGGACACATTTTGAAACTGTAGATGACTCAAACTTCCCACATCCAATACGATGTGTCCCATAATATTTCTTATGTCCAATTACTTAGAATATGATTTTTGCCTTTTTGATTTCTTGAACTCCGCGGGCTGTGTCTGAAAATTGTCTTGTCAGCCTACGGTTTTCGAAAAATCTAATTGCTTTGCTGTTTCGATGTTTGATGAACGTGTCTTCCCGTACTCGCCTCAAAGCGGGAATCAGGTATTTTGTAAGGCACTTGCCCCCGCTGGCACTTATCCCCCGTACTGAGGGGGATTATGTGCCATTGCGTGGGGCATTGTAGCGGGAGCGTGCCTGCTAAAATATCTGAGCCCGCTTGAGGCTCAGTCGTCCAGACACGTATTCATCGAAACATTGCAAAGCAAAGATTTTTCAGAAAACCTAGCGATCTGCGTCAATTTTCAGATCACAGCCTCCCGGTTTCATTTACCTATAGAGGCAAAAATCATAAACAAATTTTACTGACATAAGAAATATTATGGGAGATTCCAATATTTTATTTATGTGGGAAGTTTGAGTGAACGATATATATCATAGAAAAGGAGAATTATCATGAAAGTATTAGAGGGAAAAGTAGTAGCAGAAGGTGTTAAAATTGGTATTGTAGCAGCACGTTTTAATGAATTTATCGTATCCAAGCTGGTTGCCGGAGCAAGAGACGGTCTGGTTCGTCACAATGTGGAGGATGATGATATCACGTTGGCATGGGTGCCGGGAGCATTTGAGATCCCGGTGATGGCTAAGAAGATGGCAGAGTCAGGCAAATATGATGCAGTGATCTGCCTCGGTGCAGTGATCCGTGGTGCCACAAGCCACTATGACTATGTATGCGCAGAGGTATCTAAGGGCATTGCCAGCGTTTCGCTGGAGACCGGTATTCCGGTTATGTTTGGTGTTGTAACAACGGACAATATCGAACAGGCAATCGAGCGTGCCGGTACAAAGGCTGGTAACAAGGGCTATGACTGTGCTCTCGGAGCCATTGAAATGATCAATCTGGCAAAGCAGATGTAAGGAGGAAACTATGTTTCAGCAGTTTTATCCCAGAGAAGATTACGCTTCTACTTATGAGATTCCCTTTGAGATGTATTACCAAAAGGGATATCGGGGCGTTTTGTTTGACGTGGACAATACATTAGTAGAACATGATCAGCCGGCAACGGCCCGGGCCGTGGAGTTGTTTGAGCATCTGCGGAAGCTGGGGTTTCAGACATGTGTGATCTCCAATAATAAGGATTACCGGGTGAAGCCCTTTGCGGATGCTGTCAAAACAACCTATGTGTATAAGGCAGGAAAGCCGTCTCCCAATGGGTATCAGGAGGGGATGAAACGCATGGGAACCACACCGGAAAACACATTGTTTGTGGGAGATCAGATATTTACCGATGTGTGGGGGGCCAATCGTGCCGGGATTTACTCAATCCTGGTAAAACAGATCGCAAAGCATGAGGAGATACAGATCGTATTGAAACGTAAGCTGGAAAAGATCGTGCTGCATGGGTACCGCAAACAGAAACAATAAAAAGGGCTATACACTAAAGAAAGCAGGAGGGATGGGATTATGAAGCTGCTTCCGGGGGTATTTCAGGCCAGAAAAAAGAACGGGGACATTTACTACCGGTCTTCTGTGACATATCGGAGCAGACATATCAGTCTCGGCAGCTTCGCTACACAGGAGAATGCACATCAGGCATATAATACGGCAGCGAATCTTCTGAGATCTGAGATTCATTTTCTGCCGGATGATTATCGTACCTGCGATCTTCCTTTTTCTAAGTGGATCGTGTTGAACAATTTTAAAAATAATGGGATCTATATTAAGACGCCGATCTATCTGCAGGCAAATTATTTTGAATATTATCTGTCAAAGGAGGATGTCCTTCTTTTTGATGCGGATGATCTGTTTTATTATTCCCATCATTCCATCATGCGCCGGGGAAGTCACCTTTTCGTGGCAGATTATGGCATGCAGGTCAACATTGCCTCCCGTTATGGGATCAAAAACTTTGCGGTGAAGGATCGGGATTATCGTTTTGTAAATGGCAATGATCACGATTTCCGTTATGCCAATATTGAGATTCTGAATGCCTATCACGGGGTAACACGTCAGCAGAATGCTTATCCGGTGGTATATGTGGCAAAGATCCATGTGAATGGAGATCATATTATCGGCAGATATCCTACGGATACAGAGGCGGCTGTTGCTTATAATAAAGCAGCGGACGTGCTTCAGGCGGCAGGCATTGGGATTCAATATACCTCTAATTACATTGCAGAGCTGTCATCGGAGGAATATCACAGGATATATCGTGAAATCTCTTTTGAACCTCGTTTTGCCAATTATATATCGGAGTTACGGGCGATATGAATAAAATGCTTTCGGAGAATTTATGGATTTTCCGAAGGCATTTTTTATTGTATCATTGTGTTTTTTTGTCGAAGGATGCCCGAATTTTTTTAGAAAAATCTGGAAATGTGTGTATAAAATTCATCAAATGTTACAAAAATATAAACTAATACGAATAAAAGATAAAAAGTGAAAATATAATTTGTAATGTTTTTGTAACAAAATTCAAAATGGTTCATAAAATAGAGAGTAAAAAATATTGTCTCAGAAAGACATCATTATTGATATGAGCCGGGAAAGGTTTGGTGAAGAATACCATGAGGAAAATAAAAGTTGTACGGGGAGCAGTGGTGATTGCGATCAGCGCAGGTCTTTCACTGTGGAATATGCAGTCGCAGGAAGTTGTTGCCCTGGCTCCGGTCAGTGAGCAGAGCGGTCTGCCGTCCCAGGTGCAGCGGTGGCAGGAAAGTCTGCCGGTGGCAGACACTGTGGCAGTGGCATGCAAAATAAAAAAACTCGACCAGGTAAGAGCGGTACGGGTGAAGGAGCACCAGTTAGAAGTAAAACGGATGAGAGAAGAAAGGGCAAGAAAGCAAAGAATGCTGGAAATACAAAAATGCTGTGGTGTCCGGATCAGTGAAAGTGACCGGATGATTCTGGAAAAGATCGTTCAGGCGGAAGCAGGGGATCAGGATCATCAGGGCAAGCTTCTGGTGGCAAATGTTATCTTGAACCGGGTGCGAAGTGAAAAATTCCCATCTACGATACGGGAGGTCGTTTTTGCACCAAGACAGTTTTCGCCGGTTTCGGATGGAAGTTATTCCAGAGCGGAAGCCTCTGGGGATACCAGAAAAGCAGTGGATGAGGCACTGCATGGAGTGGATGGCTCCCAGGGAGCCTTGTATTTTATGGACCGGCGCTATGCCGATGGCGGCAACGTAAGCTGGTTTGACAGGAGCCTGACAAGACTGTTCCAGCATCAGGGACATGAATTTTTTAAATAACGAAGATACCGGATGACAGCTTAACAGCGTGGGATTTCGTTCCACGCTGTGAGTTGTGTCTTGAAATAAGGTCATTGATATGGTAAAATTTTTTCCAAAAGCATAGCGATGAAGCAATCTGTGACATCAACCGGTGGGGATATCTTTTGACCCCGGCATTATTGCATCAGATCGCAGATCAGAATGGAGGAAAGACATGGAACCAATGTATAGAAGTACCAGAAGCGAAGGAAAGACAGTTACAGCATCCCAGGCCATTTTAAAGGGACTGGCTGAGGATGGAGGACTTTTTGTGCCAACAAGCATTCCGTCACTGGATAAGTCCTTTGCAGAGATTGCAAAGCTGAATTATCAGGAGACTGCTTATGAGGTAATGAAAAAGTTCTTTACCGATTTTACAGAGGAAGAGCTGAAAAACTGTATTACAAAAGCTTATGATGATAAGTTTGATACAAAGGAGATCGCACCTTTAGTAGAGAAGGATGGTACATATTATCTGGAGTTGTTCCATGGTGCAACCATCGCATTTAAGGATATGGCATTATCTATCCTGCCGCATCTTTTAACCACATCTGCCAAAAAGAATCACATCACCAATGAGATCGTGATCCTTACAGCAACTTCCGGAGATACCGGAAAGGCAGCTCTGGCAGGTTTTGCAGATGTAGAGGGTACAAGCATTATCGTATTCTATCCAAAGAACGGTGTCAGCCGGATCCAGGAGCGTCAGATGGTGACGCAGAAAGGGAAAAATACAAAGGTTGTTGGTATTACCGGTAACTTTGATGATGCCCAGAGTGGCGTAAAGGCCATGTTCAACAACAAGGAGCTTGCAAAGACCATGGCAGAGAAGGGATATCAGTTCTCTTCTGCAAACTCTATCAATATTGGACGTCTTGTACCACAGGTTGTTTATTATGTATATTCTTATACCCGTCTTCTGGGACAGGGTGTGGTTAAGGAAGGAGAGCCGGTAAACTTTGTAGTTCCTACCGGCAATTTCGGAAATATCCTTGCTGCATATTATGCCAAAAACATGGGAGTACCTGTTGGCAAGCTGATCTGTGCTTCCAATGAAAATAAAGTCCTGTTTGATTTCTTTGAGACAGGTGTTTACGACAAGAACCGTGACTTTATCCTCACAACATCCCCATCTATGGATATTCTGATCTCCAGTAATCTGGAGAGACTGATCTTTAAGATCGCCGGGGAGGATGCAAAGGCAACGGCAGATATGATGAATTCTCTTGCCACCGATGGTAAATATGAGGTGACAGATGAGATGAAGGCGCAGTTAAAGGACTTTGTCGGTGGATGGGCAAGCGAAGAGGAATGTGCCGCAGAGATCAAGCGTGTTTATGACAAGACAGGTTATGTCATGGATACCCATACTGCTGTTGCATCTGCTGTATATCATGCATATAAGGAAAAGACCGGTGATATGGCCAAAACAATTATTGCATCGACGGCAAGCCCTTATAAATTTGGAACAAGCGTTATGGGTGCCATTGATGAGAAGTACAAAGGAATGGATGATTTTGCGCTGATCGATGAGCTGGAAAAGGTATCCGGTACCAAGGTTCCAAAGGCAGTTGAGGAGATCAGGAGTGCCCCGGTTCTTCACGATACTGTCTGTGAGACAGAAGATATGCAGAAGACCGTAGAGGAAATTCTCGGTCTGTAAAAGGGATAAAACCGGATCAGAGTATATAATTTATCTGTAATTTCCGGAAAGATGAGATAAAATCAAAAAAATGCCCGTTGCCCCCTTGTCAACGGGCATTTTTTATGATAATCTACTCTAGTGTGTTTGCGGCTGGTTTGTCCGTGACGCATAAAAACAAGTAAACACATATGCGGATCACGCATTGGTGCCGTGCTCGCGGTCATGTGCCGGAATGGTTCCGGGAAGCATATGGAAGACATTAACCAATTGGAGGTAAACAAAATGAGCGTAATTTCAATGAAACAGTTACTGGAAGCAGGTGTACACTTCGGACATCAGACAAGAAGATGGAACCCGAAAATGGCTGAGTACATTTACACAGAGCGTAATGGTATCTACATTATCGATCTGCAGAAGTCTGTAGGTATGGTAGACACAGCTTACAACGCAGTAAAGGATATCGTTGCAAACGGTGGTAACATTCTTTTCGTAGGTACTAAGAAGCAGGCTCAGGATTCTATCAAGACTGAGGCAGAGCGTTGCGGTATGTACTATGTAAACGAGAGATGGCTCGGTGGTATGCTGACAAACTTCAAGACGATCCAGACCCGTATTAAGAGACTCAAAGAGATCGAGGCTATGTCTGAGGATGGTACATTTGATGTACTTCCGAAGAAGGAAGTAATCGGTCTGAAGAAAGAGTGGGAGAAGCTTGAGAAGAACCTTGGCGGTATCAAGGAGATGAAGAAGATCCCTGACGCTATCTTCGTAGTAGATCCTAAGAAGGAGAGAATCTGTATCCAGGAAGCACATACATTAGGTATTCCACTTATTGGTATCGCTGATACAAACTGTGATCCGGAAGAGTTAGATTATGTAATCCCAGGTAATGATGATGCGATCAGAGCCGTTAAGCTTATTGTTTCTACAATGGCTGACGCTGTTATCGAGGCAAATCAGGGTGAGTCAATGAGCGAGGAAGCTCCGGCAGAGGACGCAGAATAATCATAAATCATAAATGGAGGAAATCACAATGGCAATTACAGCTTCACAGGTAAAAGAGCTTAGAGAAATGACTGGTGCAGGTATGATGGACTGTAAAAAGGCATTAACTGCAACAGAGGGAGATATGGACCAGGCAGTAGAGTGGTTGAGAGAGAATGGTCTTGCAAAGGCTGCTAAGAAGTCCGGACGTATTGCAGCAGAGGGTATCGTTGCTGTTGACGTTGCTGAGGATGGTAAGGTTGCTTCAATCGTAGAGGTAAACAGTGAGACTGATTTCGTAGCAAAGAACGAGAAGTTCCAGGCATATGTTGCTGAGGTAGCTGCTCAGGCAAAGAATTCCAGTGCTGCAAGTCTGGAAGACTTTATGGCTGAGAAGTGGGCAGCAGAGGATGCCGGCACAGTTGAGGAGAAACTCAAGGCTATGATCGCCGTGATCGGTGAGAACATGAATATCCGTCGTTTCGAGAAGGTGACAACAGATGGTCTTGTTGTTCCTTATATCCACGGTGGTGGAAAGATCGGCGTACTTGTCGTTGCGGATACTGATTCTGACAGCGATGCAGTGAAGGAGTGCCTGAAGAACGTAGCAATGCAGGTTGCAGCTCTTCGCCCACAGTATGTATCTACAGATGATGTAGATGCTGATTACAAGGAGCATGAGAAGTCAATCCTTCTTGCTCAGGCAAAGAACGATCCTAAGAATGCCAATAAGCCGGATGAGATCATTGAGAAGATGATCACAGGACGTCTCAACAAGGAGCTCAAGGAAGTTTGTCTTCTGGAGCAGGAGTACTTCAAGGGCGAGAACAAAGAGTCTGTTGGCAAGT
>CAKRHL010000064.1 GCA_934338765.1 uncultured Lachnospiraceae bacterium
GTACAGGGTACCTTGATTGCCTTATAGGTGCCCGGTGTGTCCTCCACCTCATCCTTCAGCCGGAAACGCACGAAAGAGGTCTTTGCCTTGGCTCCCACGGGCAAGGTATCCACCAGTTTATCAATAAATGTCTGCACCTCATCCTGCACACAGTCTTCCTTGTCCACGTCAAAGGATCTCTGATAGGATTTCACCTTATTGGACGCACTCGCCTGATGGATATAGTGCTTGGTCTCTTCCTCAGGGTTCATCTCCTCTGTCAGAGACTCCACCCCATCCCCAAGCAGTTCATACTTGGCGGGTTCTGCGTTCATACTTGTGTCAATGTAATGTCTTAAATCTTCTCTCACAATTATTCTCCCTTCTTAAAATACTCAATGAAAATTGTCATCTGATACAACGCTTTGTTCTGCTCATTCTTACCCATGTAAAACGGACTGGATACTCCAATCTTCTGAACAGTCACACCATCCAACGCAGGGAAAACCTTCTCCCGGTTCTGTTTGTCGATCCAGTCAGTCAAGGCTTCCAACCATGCTCCGTTTTCCTCACAGTCAGTATTGGTCTGTGTATCCATCCTCGCCCGGATCTGGTAATATTCCTTATGGATCTCTGCGCCGCTGATGAATCTTTTCACATTGACCGTAGGCTCCTTGACCAATACATAATCTACCGTGCCGCGCATCAGATCCGTATCAATATGTTTCATTTCCTTCGGATCAAACTTTTTCAACCACTCAATGATTCTTCCGCTTACTGTCACTTCATAGCCTCCTTGGCTACCTTAATCATATTTTCTGCACCGCCTGCCTGCTCATACCGTTCCGCCCATTGATGCCCTCGGAGACCATCTGCTTGTTCTCCACCGTTCGACCAATTCCAGTCTTTCTCTCCGTAGTAAAGCCGTCTTGCTTTATCATCGCAGTCATAGACTATTTCGCCGGATCCAACAACGGTATGAGTATGCCCGCTGTCAATCAATGCTCCCGTATCCATCGGGACATAAGGCTGAACACCACGTAAAAATTCCTCATCTACAGCTTTCTGCACCCTGCCTCCCGGCTCCAGTCCCAGTTCTTCGATAAGGCTGTCCGCGCTAAAATTGCAGACAAAATCCATTCTTCCTTTACTCATTACCTACCACCTTAATTGTCTTGAGACGCGGACGGTTACGATTATCCGATACCGCTGTAACAGTGACTACATACTGATTATCGTCTGCCAGATCCGACAGCCTATAACCATCCGCAATCTCCCGGTCGCTTTCTCCCAGCACCAGCTTGTCCTGCCCGCTCTTGGCATCCAACGTCCAATACCTGACTGCCTCCTCTGCGGGAAGTCGGCGGTACTCCTGCGGCTCCAGGTACGGCTTATTGCCGTAACCACGCTGAAAGTCTACCGTGATGCTCTCAACCTTGTTCTCTGTCTGCACTCCATTGACCGTTGTAAGCGCCGTTTTGTTATGGCTCCACTGGACTCCCCGGACAATGGATCTGATCCACGTCTCCTTATCTGTCTCGGGATCCCTATGGTAGTTGTAAACTGTCATAATATCCGTGAAAAGTACACTCATAATGCACCTGCCAATCCCGTACCGGACAGGCCGGAACGTATCACAGAGGTAAGTTGCTCTTCCTTCTCCTGCGCTGTTGTGACCTTATAGGATTCCGAATACCCGTCATTACTGACGGATGCTATACCGGTACCCATTCCGGAGGCATCCTGTATTGCTATAGCATTAACAAGCTGGCAGAAGGTGTCCCTAATCTGCATATGTACCTGCTGCTGGAAGTCTGTTGCTGTGTCCTCGATATAAGCATCCTCAAATCGTTTTGCTCTCATATGGGTGATGGAATTAAACTTGATCTCTGCCCGTTTGGAAATCTTATCAAATTCTTCCTGGTCAGAAATATTAGAATAAAGGGAGCTGTAATACTCCCACGTTATGTAAGACATACTGCTCCCTCCTTTTCTACTCTTCTACGGGATCCTGATCTTCTGCCTTGGTCTTTTTGGGGACTTTCTTGGATTTCAGATCTTCGATCTCCTGTTTCAGTGCTTCATTCTCAGATTTCAGCTGTGTATTTTCAGCTTTCAGTGCTGTGATTTCCTGTTTCAGTGCTGCATCTTTGGGGATCACTCCCATACCTACTGTCCTCATGTACTACCTCCTACTATTGATGGCTCAGATAAATACCAGCAGCCTTGTTCTTGTAGACATCCACCAGACCATACTTACGATACTTGATGATGTCTGCGTCAGCATCGGGATTTGCGGATGCAGGGATCACATTAGATACCACATGCTTGTCATGCTTGATGATGGCAGGCTTATGGATAATCATAAAATTGATAGGCTTTGCAGCTTCCTGCACCATTTCATAGTAAGTACCAATAGACTCGGTCTGTGGATTGTTTACCTTGCTGTATACACCACCGCTTTCTGTATAGTAGGTCTTACTGCCTACTACTGCCACATCGGTAGTCTTTGCATACTTGGCCGTGCCCTTGCGGTAATGGCCTGCTTCCTCTCCCGGTGTTTTACCATCCAACATATCGATGGAAGTGTAAAATCTTCCCTGTGGTACGGGTTTCTTAATGGTAAAGGCTGCCAGAATCTCCTTGGACTTATATGTGTCCATCATCAGCAATCCATTCAGTAGATTTACCGTTGCATACAGGATTCTTCCTTCTTCCGGCACCTCGTCGTTGTCCATCGTATTCTTTGCTTCCAGTAATTCTGCAAGGAACTCTTCCGGTGTAGCAATCTTCTTGGCTTCGCCCTTGGAAATACCCTTAGTACCTGCAATGGTTGCAAAAGTGAAGGCATCCGATTCAGGTGCCACTTTGGTACGCATAAGCTCAGCACCAGCCATACCAAATGCAAGGTTATAGGTTTCCTGGTTGTCCATAGCATCTACGGACAGCTTGGAACCACGATCATAGTTGTACTCCGTGGATACCCACTTGAAATCTACAGTTCCTTTAGTGTAACCACTGTTACGGTCATAGTCACCAAGACCGGTTACTGCAATCTGGGGATATACAATCTCCTTTGCGTTTGCACCGGCTCTTGCCATTGCAGGATCGCCAGTCAGGTCACTGGTTACGGATTCTCTCTGGTATACCTCATCAAGCAGAGGCACATAGTTCTTTGCTAATACAATTGTGTTAGGCATTTATTTTCCTCCCTATTTTGTCTCCGGCGCAGGCGGCAGTCCCATAGCAGCCCTCATTGCAGCTTCATCTGCATTAGCACTGCTTCCGGTTCTCACCTGTCCGATCAGATTTCCTGTTCCTACCGGATTAGGCTCCGGCTCACCGAAGAGCATTTTACTGTCTTCTGCTTCTGTTAAAGTTTTCAATGCTGCGGCAATGTCTTCTTTCTGGTTTTTGGATGCTTTCAGCGCATTTACATCCAGCAGAGCCATAATTGCCTTAGGATTCTTTCCCTTAGCAGCTGCAATACTTTCCTTTACAAGATCACTGAAGTCCCGATCCGCAATCTTAGAATCGTAATCTTTCTGAATGTTCTTCTTTTCCTCTTCCAGATCACTGATTCGTTTGTTGAGCCCTGTGACATCCACATCCTTGAATCCATCCAACTGGGTCTGCAAATCTTTCATTGCAGTATCATTGGCCTTGATGGTTTCATTCGCTGCGTCCAGCTTCTTGGTCTGGTTGTCATAATCGGTCTGTGTCTTGTAGTTCTCGAGTACGGCTTTTTCAAAGTCCTTTTTCTTATCCTCCGGCACTTCCAGACCATACTCCTTCATGATTTCAAAAATGTTCTTCATATTGTCCTCCTAAAATATTTTGTGAATCGCACTTTCTGCGATATGGGATAATTGCGGAAGCAGGGATCGAACCTGCGACCTCCGGGGCATGAACCCGGCGAGCTGCCTCTGCTCCATTCCGCCACCGTAGAACACAAAAAGAGCCGCGGATCAATTCACTTGGAATTGATCACATCGGCTCTAGGCTCTACGTTGATTACTATTTCATTTTTGCACCTTTTACAATACGCCGGAAAATTAGAAATCTTCGTGCTCGGCAGTATCTTCAAAAAGTGCGGGTTGCCACATTTCGGGCATTTACACCATTTAGAACTCATATATTACCAACTTTCTGTAGGTTGGCGTGTCTCACATTGTTATTATAAAGCAAACATAAGTTTGTTTCAATAGTAATCTATCATTTTACACCAGATTTATTTTTCTGTTTCCAAAGTGGTATATACTCTCCACTTTTTACAAGGTTAAAATTTCTTGCGTAATATTCTCTCTCGATATCATATTCTTCAGGAGTCATATCATTTCTCCAAAATGGCACTTCTTTTAATGTCTCTGTTGCCCAATTATTTTCGTCCATCTTGTTCAATCAATTTTCCCCCTTTGGTATAATCTCGGAGCAGATTATATACTATCATTTGCTCTCTCTTCGATGTCCGCTCTGCTGTAGATATTATACCCTCTCTTACACTTTTATTCAACTCAGCTATTTCATTCGGATATAAATCGTCATAAAAGGTAGTTTCAATAGGGCTTCCTTTTCTCTCAGCAATATACTTTACTCCATCGTTTCTGACAGCTATCATAACCGGTATTTGTTCCGTGCTAAGCATAGTTCTCAAATCCGACTCCGAGAACATGCCATCCGTATTATGGTTATGTACAAATGCATACTTTTTATTCATATCCATAGTTTTCCAAAAATCGTACCCAACCTCTCCGGGCTCTCCATCGGTCTCATAATTACTCAATTCACCCGTATTCAAATCTACCAAATACATATGTTCATTATGGTCTTTTCCGCCAAGTTCAGCCACTTTTCTGCTGGCTTCAGATAGTCCTGCATTAACCTTTTCAGAATAGCCGTCTATTGTAATGGAATAATCATTATCTGGATTGAATTCTACGCTACGACCGGTATTTCTAGTGGCATCTCTCGCAGCCGCCTGCATCTGCTTCCATGCCTGTGTCTTCTTCAGATTCGATGTGCCGCATTCATACCGCAGCCGCGCAGGCTTCTCATTCACTCCGGCCGCCTGGCAGAACTCCTTGTACTCTCTGCGCTTCCTGCTGATCTTCACGTTGATCTCTTGCGTATCCATTCCAAGAGCCTTGAATGCTTCTTTTTCCCGCTTCAGTGCACGGATATTTCTTTCCATTGCCCGCATTTTCTGCGTAACAGCATAATAGTCATATTCCTTGCCATTGATAATAACAGGGGACGGCTCCGGGCTCTCCTTCGGGTAACTGGACACTCCCTCAAACCACGGATGATGATTATGCCTGCAGTTATACCCATACATTCCGAGCGGATCATTCTCATGCGCACCATCCACGCTGTAGCCTGTGGCTCTCCAAAGATCCGTTATATAGTCCTGCCCGATGCGCCTTGCTTCCGCCCGGTAATCCTGCCCTTCTTTGACAAAATATACACGCCCCTGCCACTGTTCATGGTTGGCATGGCCAATTCCCGTATTTCGGGCCCCCCAATGCTTGGAGATATATACCAAGTTCTCTCCAGACTCCATAATATTGTTATCCAGTACCTTCCCGGCCATCTGGTGGCATCCGGTTCTAACCGCCATTCTCGTGGCAGTATCCAGTTGCATTGAGTACCCCGATGCAAAATCAATAGACCGCAGGCCGCTCTGCGCAAGATTATGTACGGTGTCCTGTATCACCTTGTCCCGACTGAATGTGCCGGAGCATACTTTTATGATAGCCCGATCCAGTTCCCGCTGATACGCATTTTCCACCGCCTCATAGCCGTTCATGGTTTTAAAGCCGGTAGTTTGCGTCATATTTTTAAGGGCCCCGGCAGTCTGCTCTGAAAACATTTCCACAAGCCTCGGCAGAAAAGAGTTATCCGTCAACTCCTTAGCGTTCTGTTTCCACACGGACAGATCATCAATCCATGCCATATCCCCGGCACCAGCTACAATTTCATCATTGGCCTTGTATGCCTCCCGGGTAATGTTATTGATAATGTTGCGGATCTCCCGTTTATATTCCAAGGTGTTTTTAGCCACCGCCTTCCGGTACTCCGGATCGGACGTCAGCAGCTTCATCGCCTCTTTACGGATTCTTGCCGGACTGTAGCCCAGTTCCCGCATAGAGTGTGCCTGCAGCTCCGCAGTCCTGGTATATGTCATGGTCTTCTGTATCCTGCGGGCAATATCCACTATAACCTCATGCTCCAGATATTGGAACAGCGGTACAAGGGCTTCTTCTATGATCTCCAACTGCTCCTCTGACAACATTAGTCTTCATCCTCTCCATCCAAATTATCATCAATCTGCAGCTTTTCATCTACCAATTTCTGTGCCTCCTCTTCCGTGAGACTGTATGCGTCCATCAGATACCAAACCGTGAGCTTCGGAATGTCGAAAGAGAGCGCATCATTACGTTTGCGTTCCAGTTCTGCCTCCCGATCAGTAATATAACTGTCGTCGAAGTCCACCAGGACCTCCTGCTCCAAATTGAAAGACTTGCCCTGAAACGTATTGGCAAACCACATCACCGCCCAACAAATATCCTGTATGTATCGGATAGCCTCCTGTCGCTGCCGGTTCAACTCCTGCATCTGATCCTGACGCTCACCCACATACTCGGTTGCTGTGGTGATCTGTCCATTTTCAAAGCTGTATTTCTTCGTGCCATAGCCGAAGGACATGGACAGCAGAGACAATGCCAGTTCAAACGCCTTGGTGATCTGCTCCACACGGATCTCCGGATTATACTCCTGAATCATGCCTTTTTCTTCCGGTAGTTTCTCGCCGGTAAATACGAACAACTTCTTTTGCTCCGTGGTCAGCTTCGGCTTACCATTCTCATCGAACTCACATAGTAATTCACTAATTAGAATGATCTTTTCTGACTTATCAAGATCAGAAAAAAGAACGTTATAACACAGATCCACAACTTTCAGCGCCGGGATTGCATCCCACAACTTCGGCAGCCCATAGCCCTCCATATCATCCAGATTATTGACCTCAGCATTCCGCATCACGGCAAATGGCTTCACATCACCCAGTTGTACAACGGTTTTCTTATCTGTTATCTCAGTACCTTTATCGTCAAACACATGTGTCTCTGCAATGTAATTGCCATCCTCGCCAATGGTAAACAGTACCAGCGTGGTCTGCTTCTTTCCCTTGGACAAAGCACTCCCCGAGAAAGCAGCCTCGATCACAATATCATCTTCCACGGTCAGCGGCATAAAAGCGTCTGCCTCCACGTAATTTAATTTGATATTACCGCCTTTCACAGATCCATCATCCATAAAGGTGGCATTGTCCAGACGGATGTAACAGGCCGTTGTCCCGTCCGCTGAGGTCTTTTCCAACTGCTTGCGGTACTGAGTATTAAATTTACTGCCGTCAAGTACTGCTGCAACATAGTCTGCCTGTTCGCCGTCTCCGGCATTGATCTCCAGTACCTCACACAGGTTTGCATCATCTGAGCAACACCGCTTTCCGAAATTCAACCGGCTCAGTTCGTAAGAGATCCCGTTCAGCGTTTTGCGCTTATGGAAGTCCTCTATCACCCTGTTGCTGTACCAGTCATCGCATACCTGAATCTTGCTCAGTGCATTATCATTGACCGTGTATCCCTTTTTCTGTAAAAAATTCTTTACGCATCCTTCCATTTTCTTCTCCTTATCTTTTTAAATCTATATACTCCACGAAATCCAACCACGTATAGCAGAAGCTGTCCCACCTGTCGTTGACGTTTCCTATGTTCTTGTCCTCCGGCTGATCCGGGTGGTCCTCATCCCACCGCAGGGAAGCAATAGCTTTTCTGGTCTGCATACAGCGCTTATTGATTTTGAGACGCCCACTGTTAAGCAGCAGATCAACGGTCTTGGGGCGCTCTGATATCTCATTTTTACGACACCCCTTGATGTTCTGGTAAGGCAACCTTGCCTCTTTGGCTGCACTCCGCAGACTGTTGATCATGGTAGGACTAGCGCTGTCTGGGAACACCCAGTCCACCCTGCCATACTTTTGAATGCACGTACGGTAGAACTCCACAAACTTGTCGCAGATCTTTTTGCTGTCAATATCTTCTGACAACGGTAACCCATCCTCTTCCAGTGCCTTGAAATCATGATACCTGTTCTGATAGCCGGTAAGGTTGTATGTTGTCATAGAGCCGTTACCGCCGAAGTCAATACCCATTACAATCTTGAAGAACGGGACTTTCAGTTTTCCTCTATCATCAAAGATATCCGCATCCTCAAACAGATACTGGGAATCATCATCGGCAAAGTATCGGAAGATGATACCAGATGCCAGCACCCACAGCCCTGATATGAACCGATCATAAAACACACCCTTGTACATACGCTCATATCGTTCGATAATCTCCTGTGCAAGGCTCGGGTTATCCCGCATCGTGAAATGTACCCGGATCAGATTCTTTTCGGTGATCTTGTCGATCCATTCCAGTTTTATGTAATGATCGGGACCTTCCGGGTTGCAGTTGAACCAATACTTTGACCCTTCCACGGAGCATCGGCCTGTTGCCTGGTTGACAAACGACTCCGGCATCAGGGCTACCTCATCGAAGAATACTCCGGCCAGTGTGATACCCTGGATCAGATCCTGCGATCCCTCATCCTTTCCGCCAAACAGGTAAAAGGTATTCTCCTTATCCCCCTTCCGGACAACCATATAATTCTCCGAACGGTGCTCTTCGACCTGGTATCTCCTGGATAGAAGCATACGTTTTAGCTGTCCAACTACATTACGGCGGAGTGACTGGATCGTCTTACCACACAACGCAAGGTTCTGCCCGTCAAACGTTTCCATCGCCCACAAGACGAACGACAGGGACATAACCGTGGTCTTGCCCGAACGAATAGAGCCATCACAGATAATGCCGTCCTTATCAGCATACGGACTCCCCGGCATCCACCATTCTAAGACGACCCTCTGCTTATGGCTGAATGATGTGAACTTAAACAGTGCCTTACGTTTCAACCGTATCATCCTCCTTGAAGGTTGCCACTACATCGCCCTGCAGCGCATCCATAAAGCCGTCATCCTCGTACTCGGGAGATTCCCCGCCCTCTTTCTCGGCTCTCCGCTTCTCATATTCCGCCCGGTACTTGCTCTCCGGGTGCATCAGGAAATACTTGGTCAGCCAGTCGAAAGCCTTTTGCTTGTCCGCCAGCTTTATAGATACCCCGTCCTTTCCCTGCTTCACCTCCTGGATGATCTGCGTATCCACATTATTGGAATCAGCCAGTCTGACCGCATTCACCTCTTTAGTAAGGTACTGCTTGGTGTCGGGATCCTTGACCGGGCCGAACGCTCCCATGACCTGCACGTTCTCACGCCCGAACGACATATAATTACCAATGTCCGCAAATGCGATACGCATCTGAAGTTCCACCACATCCTCGGTGCTGGTGACGATCTGCTGACGTTTCAACTCCTTCAGGCGTTCTATCTCTGCTCGAACCTTATCTTTTGTCAGCAGTCGTGAGCCATTTGCAATCGCTGACTCATAACTGCATCCATATGCCTTTTGGTAGCTCTGCGCCGCATTGAATGTCCGGCTGTAATAAATACAGAACATCTGCTGTTCTGCTGTAAGTTCATCGTTCCTCAGTGTCTCTCTCGTCCCATCATCAATGACCGGTTTCTTTTCCGTTCTCTTCTTAACCGAACGTTCGCTTTTCTTGCTCTTGTCGCATTCCGAACGTTCGCCATCCCATCCGTGCGTACTCTTCCACCGCCGTACCGTTCCCGGAGGTACCTCCAGTTCGGCCGCAATGTCTACCAGCTTCATGCCCTGCTTATATAGTTCGTATGCTTTATCACTTAATGGGTTCTTCTTTGCTGCCACGGGTTACCTCCTTTCTGGCAAAATAAAAAGAGCCGGCACATGGATTTCTCCACGTATCGGCTCTTGGCTCTCTAAATCACTATAATAATATACTAGTATTTATTTGCAGTATATCTTATCTCGCATTGCAATAAATTACAATGCTCTATATTTTCCATCTGGATCTTTCGTTATTAACGTATTTTCTAATAGATTATCGATATCCATTTCTACTATTCTTCCAATTCCATTTCCAAATTTAGTGCAAAGTTCATTAAAATCTACTGGTCCATATTTCTTAATATATTCCAGCATATCCATATTATACGGCACCCCTGTTTTTATCATAGCATATACCCTCCGTAATCTTATGATACTTTCCTTAGGTATTATACCACTCAGGCTCTTCTTAATCAATCTTCTTATACTGTAGCTACTCTCAACCTAAAAATAGATCTCATGCACTCCTGATC
>CAKRHL010000065.1 GCA_934338765.1 uncultured Lachnospiraceae bacterium
GGTGTATATCCGCCTTCTGTGCTTTCAAGCTCTATCGGACCTTCAAAGTCTTTTTCCAGCTTATAGTATTCAAGAAGAACTTTGTCATCAATATTTATCTTCTCTCCACCATGTTTTAATTTTTATTTCAAAATACTATTTTATAATTATTATATAAATATAATAACAGACTAAACATAGATAATCAAATCTTCCTTACCGTGAATGACAGATCTCCTCCGAATCCAGCATCACGGTAAACGGTCCATCATTTAACAATGACACCTTCATATCTGCCCCAAAGACTCCTGCTCCCACTTCAAAGCCCCTGTCACGCAGGCTCTTTAATACATATTCATAGAGTTCCTCCGCCAGCTTCGGATTGCCCGCCTTTACAAAGGAAGGTCGATTTCCCTTGCGGCAGTCCGCGTACAGGGTGAACTGGGATACCACGAGAAAGTTTCCGCCCACATCGGCAATCGCCTTATTTGTCTTACCGTTTTCATCCTCGAAGATCCTAAGCTTCACCATCTTGTCGATCATCTTGTCCGCAATTTCTGTGGTGTCCTCCTCAGCTACTCCCACAAATACAAGAAATCCATGACCAACACTTCCTGTAACCTCGCTATCAACTGTGACAGATGCTTCTCTAACTCTCTGAATCAATAATTTCATCTTTATTTCCTCCATCGTATAGAATTTTGTTTCATTTATCCCTCTAATATATAATATACCAAATTTATTGTATTCAACAATCCTATATTTTATTTTTCCGTCCGCCTCCATGGATGATCGTTTTTCTTAATGGTGCACAACAAAGACCGGCATAACCTTTCTGCTATGCCGGTCTTTGAAAACCTCTCTTCTTTTGTATCTTTTTTACTTGTAACTTCTCTTTAGGAAATTAACCAGTCCGTTTCTCCATACCTTTTCTTCATGCTTTCCACCCGGATATAGATACCACATATGATCCACGTTATTTTCCGCCAATTTTGCTTCATAATTACTCGGATTGCTTCCTACCGTTCCATCCGCATCTCCGGTACACAGAAGCACTGTCTGTGGCTTTGTCTTCCATCCATCCAATGTCAAAATGCCAGTGTCCAGCGTCGGTGCTGCCGAGAAAGAACCGATATAATTGAAATGATCCTTAATGGCAAATCCCAATCTGAGTGCCTCCATGCCTCCCATGGAAAGACCACATACACCGGTGTCCTCCCGCTTCGATGACACACCATAATTTGCCAGCACATACGGTTCTAAATCCTTGATAAACTCATCCTCAAACTTAGTAAATGCCTCTATATTTTCTGCCGAAAATGTATCTTTATTAAGTCCATCTTTCGGAACAATACTTGGTATTACTGCCACAATCGGCTGTAATTCTCCCATATAGATCATATTACTTAACATCTCATTCAGAGACATATATCTCCATTGCCCGCGATCACATCCAATCCCATGCAACAGATAAAGCACCGGGTATTTTTTTGATGAATCATACTCCGGTGGCAGATAAACATACGCTTCCCGGTCTCCACCCACAACCTCAGAAGGATATATCATCTCTTCAATAGTTCCCAGTGGTACGCCCTGATGTCTTTTCGTATACTGCTTCATTTCCGGATTGAAATATTTTTCAAAATCTTCTTTTTTGCCACTCTGCTTACCACTCTCCCACTCCGCTCCCTGCTCTATATCAGGAGTTTCCGTTGGTACAAAAGTAGAAACTGCCGTTGGCGCAGATGATGATATTACTGCATCCGATACTATCGTCGGTGCAGGCGATGCCGGATACAATGAACGCTCTGGCATTGCTGTATTTTGTACATATTTTGTTTTCTTTACAATAACCTGACAAGTCAGTTTTTTCTTTTGAATCAAAGCTGTAATCTTAGTTTTTCCTTCCTTTTTTCCACAGACAACCCCCTGCTTATTCACAGAAACTATCTTTTTGTCAGCCGATATCCATTTTACTTTTTTGGCTGTATTTTTCACTTTGATCTTTTTCTTTTGCCCAACAGAAAGCACCAGCTTTTTGCAGTTCAATACTGGTTTCTTCTTAGCAGACACCCCCATTCCTAATATACATGAAATCAATAATCCGGCGACCAAGCAAAGCGATATCGCTTTTTCGGCAAACATTCCGTTTTTCATATAGAATCCTCCTCTTACTTATATTATTTTCTTGACAACCTCATAAAGAAAGCGTAACATAGCAACAACAGGAATAACATATCTTTTTTCGACCATTATATATACAATAGCGACTTCATCAAACATCGCGGGATTATGAAAGGAGTCTTCTTATGGAACTACAATCCTATATGTCCTGTTTTACAGACTCTCTTCCAGTCTTTTCCATGGCTGGCGAAGTTCACATTCCATCTCCCAACAGACACTTCAAAAGAACTCCCCAAAACCGGATTCTCTACATCATTACAGGGGGAACGATGCAGATCATGGAGGATACAAAACGATATACCCTCACTGCCGGTGACATCATAATCTTTTCTCCCGGTAAATGCCACTATGGTCTTCTCACAAATGATCATGTTGACTATTATTACATTCATTTCCAGTGGAACTCCCTGCGTGACATAACAATGACATCGGAAGAATATATGCATCAGAAAGTAAATGGGCAGACATTTTCTTCGGATCATCCCACCGGTCCGGACACTCTGATACTTCCCAAATTTTTTCATCCGACACACTCATGTTTTAATGAAATAACAAACCAGACACAACATCTGTTGAAAACATGTTCTACAAGCGAACTTCATCAACAGTCTGTAAATGATGCTCTTTTATTTGTTCTTTTATTACAAATGTCACGTTCAGAACTGTCCCGCATTTTACATACCGGATCTGATAATCTGTCTCTCCCGTTTCAGATCTGTGATTATTTAAAAAACCATTATTCACAAAAAATCACCGGTGCTGTGCTGGAAAATATTTTTCATCATAATTTTGACTATATGAACCGCCGTTTCAAACAATATACCGGCACTACTATTTTTTCCTTTCTGGAAAATTACAGGATCGAACAAAGCAAAAAGCTTTTGCAAAGCCGGCAGTTTACCATATCCGAAATTGCAGAAACTCTCGGCTTTTGTAACCCGTTTTATTTTAGCAAAGTATTCAAAAAACATGAAAAGATCACGCCAAAGGAATATCAGATGAAATTATAGATTTCCTCCTACATGAAAATAGGGGACGATATGTACCATTTTTGGTACACATCGTCCCCTGTCATATTTGTTTTACGGACTGCAATAATTGCATCCTTTACCGAACCTCTTCACAATCATTCCGGTTCTCTAAAATACCTCATCAATCCAGATTCGTATATCCCATCAGGAACTGATCCACCTCTTTGGCTACGTGGCGTCCCTCATTGATGCCCCATACAACCAGTGACTGTCCACGGTGCATATCACCCGCTGTAAACACCTTATCCACGCTTGTCTTAAACTCTCCCGGAGCTGTCTCCACATTGGTACGGGCATTGAGCTTCACGCCAAATGCCTTTGCCACATAATCCTGTGCGCCCAGGAAACCTGCAGCGATCAGCACCACATCTGCCGGCATTTCAAACTCACTTCCGGCAATCTCTGTCATATTCATCCGGCCGGTCTTTGGATCCTTCTTTGCCTCCAGCTTCACAAGCTTCACCTTCTTGAGCTTACCGTTCTTGTCGGCGACAAACTCCTTAACCGTAGTCTGATAGATACGAGGATCGTGTCCAAAGACGGCGATTGCCTCCTCCTGACCATAATCTGTCTTACAGACTCTCGGCCACTCCGGCCAAGGATTGGAAGCTGCTCGCTCATCCGGAAGCTTTGGCATCATCTCAAGCTGTGTGACAGACTTGGCTCCCTGACGGACCGCCGTTCCCACACAATCATTTCCGGTATCTCCACCGCCAATAACAATGACATTCTTACCTTTGGTATCTACCCAGCCCTCTTTCCTGCCGGTGAGTACATGCTTTGTAGAACGTGTCAGGAAATCCACAGCGAAGTAGATTCCATCGGCTTCTCTTCCCTTTGCCTTGATATCACGTGGATTGGAAGCACCGCATGCAAGGATCACGCTGTCATATTCCTTCAGCAGATCTGCTGCCTTCACATCTTTTCCCACGTCGGCATTGACAACAAACTTTACGCCTTCCTCTTCCATGACCTTCTGCTTCCGGTCAATGACCCATTTTTCCAGCTTCATATTCGGGATACCATACATCAGAAGACCACCGATATGATCATTTCTCTCATATACCGTAACAGAATGACCACGGCGGTTCAACTGGTCTGCTGCTGCCAGTCCGGAAGGGCCGGAGCCGATCACGGCAACCTTTTTGCCGGTGCGTGTCTTTGGCGGCTGAGGTCCCATCAGATCATTGGCATAGCCATACTCGATAATGGCGTTTTCGTTTGCCTTGCAGGTAACCGGTGTGTCATTCAGACCACAGGTGCAGGCTGCCTCACAGAGTGCAGGACACACTCTGGAAGTAAACTCCGGAAAGTTATTGGTCTGACGCAAAAGCTGAAGTGCCTTTTTGTAATTGCCATGATATAAAAGGTCATTCCACTCCGGCACCAGATTGTTCAGAGGACAGCCGGAAGCCATTCCGGCGATCATCATACCGGACTGACAAAACGGCACGCCACAGTTCATACATCTTGCCGCCTGCTCTCTGCGGTCCTTCTCTCTCATCGGTGTATGAAATTCATTAAAGTTCTTGATACGCTCCAGTGGTTCCACTGCCTGATTATTTTTTCTCTCATATTCTAAAAATCCCGTTGGTTTACCCATGATGATTCTCCTTTCCAAACAAAAGCTTATTTATTTTTATGCTCGTAAAATGCCTCAATCTGTGCCTGCTCGTAACTCAGACCGTGCTCCTCCATCTTTGCGATCAATTGCAGCATATGAGCATAGTCATAAGAAATAATCTTCTTAAACTTTGGAAGATATTCGCTGAAGTCATCAAGGATCATCTTACCCTTCTTGGAACCTGTGGCTGCCACATGCTCCTCGATCATCTCTTTGAGCTCCAGTACATCGTATTTATCTGTGATTGGCTCAGAGGATACCAGCTCTTTATTTAACTTCAGATAAAGATTGCTGTCCTCGTCCAGTACATAAGCAACACCGCCGCTCATACCGGCTGCAAAGTTCTTTCCGGTTGGTCCAAGGACAACCACACGGCCTCCGGTCATGTACTCGCATCCGTGATCTCCAACACCCTCTACGACCGCATATGCACCGGAGTTTCTGACGCAGAAACGTTCACCGGCAACACCATTGATAAATGCCTTACCACTTGTAGCACCATAAAGAGCAACGTTACCGACGATAATATTTTCCTCAGCTTTAAATCGACTGTTCTTTGGCGGATATACTACGATCTTACCACCGGATAAGCCTTTTCCAAGGTAATCATTGGAGTCACCCTCCAGTTCTAAGGTCAGTCCCTTTGGAATAAATGCACCAAAGCTCTGTCCGCCACTGCCGTCACACTTCACGGTAATGGTATCCTCCTCCAGAGTATCACTGAACTTCTTCGTCACTTCAGAGCCAAGGATCGTACCAAGCGTACGATTGATATTATCAACCTTCACCTCGATCCGTGCTTTCTCTCCTGTTTCCAGAGACTTTTTCAGTTTTGGAAGGAATATCTTCTCGTCGATGGTCTTCTCCAGCTCAAAATCATACTTGTCCTTTGGATTAAATTTATTGTCCTTACGAAGTCCTGCAAAGGTAGGATCCAATATCTTGGACAGATCCACACGCTTAGCATATTCTTCTGCCTCTCCTGTCAACTCTTTTCTCTTCAGGAGATCAACACGGCCGATCAGGTCATCCAATTTACGCACACCAAGTGCTGCCATGTATTCTCTCAGCTCGCTGGCAATAAACTTCATAAAGTTCTCAACATACTCCGGTTTTCCACGGAATCTCTTACGCAGCTCCGGATTCTGGGTAGCCACACCAACCGGGCAGGTATCCAGATTGCAGACACGCATCATGACACAGCCCATAGTGATCAGCGGTGCGGTAGCAAAACCAAACTCCTCGGCACCAAGCATTGCAGCGATGGCAACGTCACGGCCTGTCATCAGTTTACCGTCTGTCTCAATGCGGACACGGGAACGAAGACCGTTCATGATCAGGGTCTGATGTGTCTCTGCCAGACCAAGTTCCCAAGGAAGACCTGCATTGTAGATAGAGCTCTTTGGTGCTGCACCGGTACCTCCATCGTATCCGGAGATCAGTATAACGGCTGCTCCTGCCTTGGCAACACCGGCTGCGACTGTTCCTACACCTGCTTCGGAAACAAGCTTAACGGAAATTCTCGCATCCTTATTACTGTTCTTCAGATCATAAATGAGCTGTGCCAGATCCTCGATGGAGTAAATATCATGATGCGGTGGCGGGGAGATCAGGCTGACACCCGGTGTAGAATGACGTGTCTTGGCAACCCACGGATAAACCTTTCCACCCGGAAGGTGGCCACCTTCACCAGGCTTTGCACCCTGTGCCATCTTGATCTGGATCTCCTTTGCACTGACCAGATAACGTGAGGTAACACCAAAACGTCCGGAAGCCACCTGCTTGATGGCAGAACAGCGATCCACAGCAGAACCTGCTGTTTCCAGTCGTTCCAGACTCTCACCACCCTCACCGCTGTTTGATTTGCCGTGAAGATGATTCATGGCGATGGCCAGTGTCTCATGGGCCTCCTGTGAAATAGAACCGTAAGACATAGCACCTGTCTTAAATCTCTGGACAATCTCCTCCACGCTCTCGACTTCCTCCAGAGGAATGCCCTTCTTTGGATATTTGAAATCGAGAAGGCTTCTTAAGGTAACCTGCTTTTCCTTCTCGTCTATGCACTTGGAATACTGCTTAAACAGCTCGTAATTGCCGGTCCAGGCTGCCTGCTGCAGCAGATGGATCGTCTCCGGATTGTACAAATGCTCCTCCTGGTGACCACGCTCCTTATGCTGTCCTCTGTTTTCCAGATTCAGATCCACCGTCAGATCCAATGGATCAAAGGCACGGCTGTGCTGCTCGTCGATCTGCTTCTCGATATCCTCCAGAGTGACACCACCCACACGGCTGACCGTATCCGGGAAGTATGTCTCGATAACTTCCTTTGAAATACCGATTGCTTCGAAAATCTTAGAACCCTGATATGACTGGATCGTAGAAATACCCATCTTGGATGCGATCTTTACGATACCATGAAGCACGGCATTGTCATAATCACTGACAGCGGCATAATAATCCTTATCCAGCATACCGTTATTGATGAGCTCGCGGATCGTCTCGTGAGCCAGATATGGATTGACTGCACTGGCACCATAACCGAGAAGCGTTGCAAAATGATGTACCTCTCTTGGCTCTGCTGTCTCTAAGATCACAGACATGCTTGTTCTTCTCTTGGTAGTTACCAGATGCTGCTGCAATGTTGAAACCGCCAGCAGCGAAGGGATCGGCATATGGAACTCATCCACATCACGGTCACTTAAGATCAGGATGTTGCAGCCTTCCTTGTGAGCACGGTCTGCCTCCAGACAAAGATGATCCAGCGCCTTCTTCAGGGATGTGTTCTTATAATAAGTAATCGGAAGAACCTCACACTTGAAACCTTCCTTATCAATATTTTTTATCTTCAAAAGATCCGTGTCATTAAGGATCGGATTATGGATCTTCAATACCTTGCAGTTCTCTCCCTTCTCCTCCAGAAGGTTTCCGTCCTCTCCAATATAAACGCTGGTGGAAGTTACGATCTCCTCACGGATCGCATCGATCGGAGGGTTTGTTACCTGTGCAAACATCTGCTTAAAATAGTTAAACAGAGGCTGTACCTTGCGGGAAAGCATTGGAAGCGGTGTATCGGTACCCATGGATGCGATCGGCTCACTTCCGTTCTGTGCCATTGGCAGAATGGATGTCTTATATTCTTCGAAAGTATAACCAAATGCCTTCTGCATTCTCGCTCTTTCCTCATCGGTATACTCCGGTACCTTGTGATTTGGAATGTGAAGCTCTGCCAGTGTGACAAGATTGCTGTTAAGCCACTCACCATATGGCTGGCGGGATGCATATTTCTCTTTCAGATCAGCATCGTCGATCAGCTCTCCCTTCACGGTATCTACCAAAAGCATACGGCCCGGTCTTAAACGATCCTTCTTTACGATCTTCTCCGGTGGAAGCTCAAATACACCCACCTCAGAGGAAAGGATCAGCTGATCATCTGTCGTAATATAATAACGGGAAGGTCTCAGACCGTTACGGTCAAGGACAGCTCCCATGTAATCACCATCGGAGAACAGAATGGATGCAGGACCATCCCATGGCTCCATCATGGTTGCATAATACTGATAGAAATCTCTCTTCTTCTGGCTGATGCTCATATCATTTTCCCATGGCTCCGGGATCGTGATCATCACCGCCAGCGGCAGCTCCATGCCACTCATTACAAGAAATTCCAATGTGTTATCAAGACGTGCGGAGTCGGAACCGTTTGGATCAACTACCGGCAGGATCTTGTGGAAATCACTGGACAGATACGGTGTCTCCATGGTTTCCTCACGTGCAAGCATCTTATCTGCATTACCGACGATGGTATTGATCTCACCGTTGTGTACGATAAAACGGTTTGGATGAGCACGCATCCAGCTTGGATTTGTGTTGGTACTGAATCTGGAATGTACAATGGCGATCGCAGATACATAATCCTCATCCTGCAGATCCATAAAGAAGGAACGAAGCTGGCCTACCAGAAACATTCCTTTATAAACGATGGTACGGCTGGAGCATGACACTACATAAGTATCTTCACTGCTCTGCTGCTCAAAGACACGGCGTGCCACATAGAGCTTCCGGTCAAAATCGAGACCCTTCTCCACATCATCCGGTCTCTTGACAAAGCCCTGTACGATGTAAGGCATGCACTCCAATGCCTTGTGTCCCAGAATGTCAGGCTTGATCGGTACTTCTCTCCATCCAAGGAATTTCATGCCCTCCTTCTCGATGATGACCTCAAACATACGCTTCGCCTGATTGCGCTTCAACTCATCCTGCGGCAGGAAGAACATGCCCACACCATAATCGCGTTCCCCGCCAATCTCAATCCCAAGTGACTCCGTCTCTTTCTTAAAAAACCGGTGCGAAATCTGAAGCATGATACCTACTCCATCACCGGTCTTACCTTCTGCATCCTTACCGGCACGATGTTCCAGTTTTTCCACAATCTCCAGTGCCCCGGATACTGTGTCATGGGTTTTATTACCCTTGATGTTGACGATGGCACCAATACCACAGTTGTCATGCTCAAAATGTGGATCATATAAGCCCTTTGACTCATGATCAATACAATTTGAAGCCTGTACTGCACTCTTATTCATTGCTTCCTGATTAATCATTCCATGTTCCTCCAATCAATTATTGTAAAAAGGGCAAAACCAGCGTTTTGCCCTCCAAGAATTGCTTCGCAATTCCCGTTGGCTTTGCTCTACGTTACGAGCATTTTCCTATACATACACTAAAAAAAAGAAAAAGGGGTCAACAAGTAAAACCTGTCGAACCCCTTTGTTCTTCAAATTGAGATTATTATAATATAGATTCTCAATAATTGCAACACTTTTTTAAGTTTTATCGATAATTTCTTTTTAAAATATAGCTTTTCTCGTTTTTGATTTATTTTTTTCTGTTTGTGTTATTTTCTCATCTGGAAGAAATGATGTTTACTTAAAAATATGCAGTGAAACGATTTTCCAAGCCGCTTTTTCTTGCGAAATCACCTGTTTCATGATAAACTTAACAACATTATAACACCACGAAATCACCTGCTCATGTACTACCGATACAGGCCTGTGGGTTACAGTTTTTAGAAAGGCATGGTAATAATTATGAATTTTTTAGAAGAACGTATTATGAAGGACGGCATTGTAAAAGAAGGAAATGTACTCAAGGTTGACAGTTTCCTCAATCACCAGATGGATATTGCACTCTTTGATGAGATGGGTGCCGAATGGAAACGCCGTTTTGCAGACAGGCCCATCAATAAGATCCTGACCATCGAGGCCTCCGGTATCGGTATCGCCTGTGTGGCAGCCAGACACTTTGATGTACCGGTTGTCTTTGCAAAGAAATCCAAAAGCATTAATATAGAAG